>NZ_JBVVOS010000014.1:0-207393 GCF_055807515.1 Bradyrhizobium sp. Kon69
GAATCGACCAGACCAGCCCATTTTGATGTGTCAGCTATGTCTCCGAACACCTGTCAGTGATCTGCCCGGTCTAAACAGCAGGCGGGCGATCCAGTGCGCCGCGGCGAAAGTTGTGTGAACCAACTTCTGCCGCGGAGTACTGGATTCCCCGCTTCCGCGGGGAATGACAGCGGAGCAAACATGTATACATGATACGGAAGTAAGGTATTATAATACGTCATAATAGCCCTTGAACCATTTCATTCCCCCGTTATTGTATACATAACGTATTCATAAGCCTTGGGAGTGAGACCGGTGACAAAACCCTTCCCGATGAACGCCTGGTATGCCGCCGCCTGGGACGCCGACTTGAAGCCGGCACTGCTGCCGCGGACGATCTGCGGCAAGCACATCGTGATGTATCGCAAGGCCGATGGCTCGGTGGCCGCGCTGGAGGATGCCTGCTGGCACCGCCTGGTGCCGCTGTCCAAGGGCCGGCTCGAAGGCGACACCGTCGTCTGCGGCTATCACGGCCTGAAATACAACGCGCAAGGGCGCTGCACCTTCATGCCGTCGCAGGAGACCATCAACCCGTCGGCCTGCGTGCGCGCCTATCCCGTGGTCGAGCGTCACCGCTACATCTGGCTCTGGATGGGCGATCCCGCGCTCGCCGATCCCGCGCTGGTGCCCGACCTGCACTGGAATCACGACCCGGCCTGGGCCGGCGACGGCAAGACCATTCACGTCAATTGCGACTACCGCCTCGTGCTCGACAATCTCATGGACCTCACCCACGAGACGTTCGTGCACGGCTCGTCCATCGGCAACGAGGCGGTTGCGGAGGCGCCGTTCGACGTCACCCATGGCGAGAAGACTGTCACGGTGACGCGCTGGATGCGCGGCATCGAGGCGCCGCCGTTCTGGGCGAAACAACTCGGCAAGTCCGGCCTCGTCGACCGCTGGCAGATCATCCGTTTCGAAGCGCCGTGCACCATTGCCATCGACGTCGGCGTGGCGCCGACCGGCACCGGCGCGCCCGAAGGCGACCGCTCGCAAGGCGTCAACGGCTTCGTGCTCAACACCATCACGCCGGAAACCGAGAAGACCTGCCACTATTTCTGGGCCTTCGTGCGCAATTATCAGCTCGGCGAGCAGCGCATCACCTCCGAGATCCGCGAGGGCGTCTCCGGCATTTTCCACGAGGACGAGCTGATCCTCGAGGCGCAGCAGCGCGCGATGGACGAGAACCCGGATCGCATCTTCTACAATCTCAACATCGACGCCGGCGCGATGTGGACGCGCAAGCTGATCGACAAGATGGTGGCAAAGGAAAACCCGCCGCAGCACCCCCAGGCCGCGGAGTAAGCCGACATGGCCGAGCGTGAGGTCGACCGCTCCGTCTCGCAAACCGTGAAGGCGCAGCTCGCGCTGCGCGATCAGCTCCTGTCGGGCTCGTTGCGTCCGGGCGAGCGCATCTCCGAGCTCCAGGCGGTGGAGACCACCGGTGCCTCGCGCACTCCGGTGCGCATGGCGCTGGTGCGGCTGGAGGAGGAGGGCCTCTTGGAGGCGATTCCCTCCGGCGGCTTCATGGTGAAGGCGTTTTCGGAGCGCGATATCTCCGATTCCATCGAGCTGCGCGGCACGCTGGAAGGGCTCGCCGCGCGCTTTGCCGCCGAGCGCGGCGTGTCCGCGCGCGAGCTCGAGCCGCTGAAGGAGTGCCTTGCCGCGATCGACGAGCTGTTGCGCCAGGTCCCGATCTCGGTCGATGCGTTCTCGTCCTATGTCACGCTGAACGCGCGCTTCCACGCCCTGCTCACCGAATTGTCGCGAAGCCCGCCGCTGATCCGGCAGATTGACCGCGCCTCGTCGCTGCCGTTTGCCTCCCCGAGCGGTTTCGTGATGGCGCAGTCGGCGCTGCCCGAGGCGCAGCAGATCCTGATCATCGGGCAGGAGCACCACCGTGTCGTGATCGACGCCATCGAGAACCGCGAAGGCGCGCGCGCCGAGGCGGTCATGCGCGAGCATGCGCGGCTCGCGGTGCGCAATTTGCGGCTTGCGCTACGCAACCGGACCCATCTCGACCTGCTGCCGGCGCTTGCGCTGATCAAGTCCGCAACCGATTGAGGGGAGTGTCATGCGCTTCATCGAAACCTGGAGTCCGGCGACGCTCGTCTCGACGCGTGATCTTGCGCCGGGCATCCGCGAATTCCTGATCCGGCCGGACCAGTTCGATGGCGCCGCCTATCCGGTCGGCAGCCACATCAATATCAGCGTCACCATCGACGGGCAGCCGGAGACGCGGTCCTATTCGCTGGTCGGGGAAGCCTCGCCGCAGGGTTTAAGGATCGCGGTGCGCCGCGCCGAGGACTCGCGTGGCGGCTCGCGCTATATGTGGTCGTTGCAGCCGGGCGCGCGGCTCGACATCACGACGCCCGCCTCGCTGCTCGCGGTTGATTGGGCGCGCCAAAACTACTGCCTGATCGCCGGCGGCATCGGCATCACCCCGATCCTCGGTGCGGCGCAGGCGCTGGCGCGGCGCGGCGCCGATGTCACGCTGCATTACGCGGTGCGCTCGCGCACGGAGGCCGCCTATCTCGATGACCTCGCCGCAATGCTGGGTGATCGCCTGGTCGTTCACGCCAGCGATGAGGGCAAGCGGCTCGATCTCGACGCCCTGTTCGCCTCGGTGCCCAAGGATGCGCTGGCGCTGTTCTGCGGCCCGATGCGGATGCTGGATGCCGCGCGCCACGCCTGGATCGGCGCCGGTCATCCGCTTCCCGATCTTCGCTACGAGACTTTTGGTTCGAGCGGCACGCTGCCGACCGAGACATTTCGCGTGCGCCTGAAAGGCTCAGATATCGAGCTGGAGATCCCACGCGAGCGCTCGATGCTTGATGTCCTCAACGCCAGCGGCCACGACGTCATGTACGATTGCAAGCGCGGCGAATGCGGCCTGTGCGCCATCGACGTGGTCGCCATCGACGGCGAGATCGACCATCGCGATGTCTTCTTCAGCGACCATCAGAAGCAAAGCAACCAGAAGATCTGCGCCTGCGTCTCCCGCGCCCGCGGCACCATCACGGTGGATACGCTGCTGCGGGCGGATGCGATCTGACCGAATTGCAGAGGGATCCATCTCTCGGAATGGAAGGCGCCGCGGGCCACCTCTCCCGCTTGCGGGAGAGGTCGCGCCGACGGCGCGGGTGAGGGCTCTCTCCTCTTGGGACTCCCGCTACGGAGACACCCTCTCCCCAGCCCTCTCCCGCAAGAGGGAGAGGAGGCTCGCCGTCCTCGTGGCCCGCATTCGAGCCCATGTGATTTCATCCTACGCCGCGTAGGTCGTCCGCAACTTCTTCGGATCAAGCAGCGCCAGAACGCCATCCGCCGACGCCGGCCGGCTGATGAGATAACCCTGAACTTCGTCGCAACCGATCTGGCGCAGATATTCGAGCTGGTCGGCGGTCTCGACTCCTTCCGCGACCACGCCGATGCGCAGGTCGCGGGCGAGCCCAATCACCGATTTCACGATCGCGGCGCAGTCCGGCTGCACCAGCATGTCGCGGATGAAGGACTGGTCGATCTTGATGCGGCTGAACGGCAGCTTGCGCAGGTAAGTCAGCGAGGAGAAGCCGGTGCCGAAATCGTCGAGCGCCACGGTGACGCCGAGCTCCAGCAGCGCGTTCAGGACCGACGCGGCGGAGGCGTATTTCGACAGCAGCATCGATTCCGTGATCTCGATCTCGAGCCGGTGCGGAGCGATCTTCGCGTCCGCGAGCGCCTGCACGATGATCTGGAGCAGGCCGTTGTTGTGAAACTGCGCGGCCGAGAAATTCACGGCGACCCTGATCTCTTCGGGCCACTCGGCAACCGTCGCGCAGGCGCGGCGGACGACCCATTCGCCGATCTCGTGGATCAGACCGGTTTCCTCGGCGATCGGAATGAACTCGCTCGGCGGCACCAGTCCGCGCTGGGGATGCTGCCAACGCAGCAGCGCCTCGAAGCCGGTGATGCGGTTGCCGCCCAGGTCGAGAAAGGGCTGAAACACCAGGAACAGCTCGTCCCTGGCGATGGCGCCTTCCAGATCCGATTGCAGCGCCTTGCGGTCGCGTGACGAGCGATCGTCGGCCTCCTCGAAGAAACACACCGTGCCGGGTCCGGCCTTCTTGGCGCGGTAGAGCGCGGTGTCGGCGTTCTTCATGATGTCGAGTTGCGTGCTGCCGTCACGCGGCGCCAGCACGATGCCGACGCTGGTCGCGCCGACGATCTGGCGGCCCTCGATCTGGAACGGTTCATCGAAGGCCGCGACGAAGCGCTCGGCGATCCCGAGCGCGTCCTCGGGGCGCGCCAGATTGGCCATCACCAGCGCGAACTCGTCGCCGCCGATGCGCGCGACATGCTCGGCCGCGCGGGTGCAGCGTTGCAGGCGGCTCGCGATCTGGACCAGAAACTCGTCGCCGGCGGGATGGCCGAACTTGTCGTTGACCTCCTTGAAACGATCGAGATCGAGCAGAAGGACTGCGAATTCCTCGCCGGACAGAGCGAGCCGCTTCAAGGCTGCATCGAGCGTTTCGTTGAACGCGACGCGATTGGGCAGATGGGTCAGCGGATCCTGCCGCACCGTACGTTCGGCCTCGATCTGCCGCATCACGCGCCGTGCGAACGAGATCGAGTTGACGAACACACTGCGCAGCAGCACCGATCCGTAGACCACCACCAGGAAGGCGATCAGCAGAAACGCCGGATCGCCATTCCTGCCGAGGCAGATCGCGATGCCAGCGAAGATCGGGGCCGTGAATGCGATCGCCGCGATCGGGATCGTGGCGAAGGCCAGCGCGCCGCCGGCCAGCATTCCCGAGCAGAGGCACGTGATGACGAGTTGCCCGCCCGTTGAGGCATCGGCGAAGAATGCGACCGGAACGGTGCCCCAGGCGGCCCCGAGGAGAAAGGCATTGCGCACCAGCCGATGCATGGCCCGGCGCGAGACGAATTGTGGTTTGGTGATGCGGCGCGCGGCATGGGATTGCAGGCCGAACGCGATCGCGGCGCCCGCCACGATGGCGGCCCAGATCAAAGCCAGCTTCAAGTCCGGCGAATGCCACAGCGCGACGACGAGCACGCCGGCGTTGCAGGCATTGGCCAGCATGATGCCGACCGAATAGCCGAGCACCAGCGACATCTGTTCGGCGCGGATATGGCCCGCGACGGCTTCGTCGGTTACGGGACCGCCAAAGGCCGACAGATCGCCGGCGAACAGCCGCGCGAAATAGCTGGTCGTTTGAGTCCGCATTCCAGAGCCTAGCAGCATGGGCCGCTTGTCCGGCCCGGTCCGGAGAATTCGCTGCAAACCTTTGACGAACTATGAATTATCTGAGCTTGCGACGATTGCTGTGACCACTTCTGCGTGTTCGCGATATTGTATCGATAACAAATCGATACAAATGCGAGGCGCGGTCGTCATCGTCGTCGCGGCAGGAGCATGCTCACTACCAACTCCGCTGTCATGCCCCGCGAAGGCGGGGCATCCAGTACGCCGCAGCCTATCGAGGAATCACTGCCGTCTCTGGAATACTGGATCGCCCGCCTTCGCGGGCGATGACAGCTGTGCTTTAGGCATCACCGCCCCATCTGTTTCGGATCGTAATAGAACCGCTCCTCGATCAACTGATCGCCTCGCCACGTCTGCCATGCGATCTCGTCCAACGTTCGGATGATGCCCTCGGCATTGGTGAAGCTGAATCTCCAGCGCGTGGCGACATGATCGCCTTCGATCAGGCTCGGCCCGATGCGCACCGCCTTGACCTCCCTAGAGGCTGCCAGCACGCCGCGCTCCTTGGCCGCGAGCTTGTCGCGCCCGACCAGGGGGTCGGCCTGGTTTTCATAGGTGGCGGCGTCCGGCGTGTAGTAGTCGAGGATCGCCCCGACGAAATCCCCGTCCTCCAATCGTTTGGCAAAAGCTTCGACGACATCACGGCTCGGCATGGTTCACCTCACGAATAAAACGACTGTTAGTCGGTAAATACCGACCGACGGTCGAAAAGTCAACTGGCTGTCCTCGTCCATTTCGATTACAGCAGACCCATGGCGAAACAGGCGGAGCGGCGGGCTGCGACATCGGAAGCGATCCTGACGGCGGCGCGTCGCCTGTTCGGGACGCAAGGCTTTGCCGCGACGACGATGGACGAGATCGCCGAAGCCGCCCACGTCGCCAAGGGCGCGGTCTATCATCACTTCAAGACCAAGGAGGCGGTGTTCGAAGCGGTGTTCGACCGGGTCTCGCGCGACCTCGTCGCCGAGATCGACAGCACGGCCCGCGCCGAGAAGGACGTGCTTGCCGCGATGGTCGCAGGCACCCAGCATTATTTCGCCGCGACCGCCAAAGGCCCGACCGGCCAGATCATCCTGCGCGATGGCCCGGCCGTGCTCGGCTGGGAGCGCTGGCGCGAGATCGACGCCAAACATTTCGGGGGCAAGCTGCCGCGTGCGATTGCGGCGGCGATGGAGGCCGGCCTGATCGCGCGGCAGCCGGTCGAGCCGCTGGCCCGGCTGCTGCTCGGCGCGGTCACGGAAGCGGCGGTCGCCTGCGCCGGACGCGCCGATATCGCAAGGGCGGGCGCGGAATATGCCCGTGCGTTCAGGTCGCTGGTCGAGGCGCTGCGCGTCGTTGCATGATCGTGCTAAGTGATGATTGGAAACGCCCACACCAACAAAAAGAACAGTAGCGCATGAACGCAACTTCCTCCCTGACGCCCTCCGACCCTGAGTTCGACTACATCATCGTCGGTGCCGGCTCTGCCGGCTGCGTGCTCGCCAACCGGCTGTCGGCCAACGGCAAGCACCGCGTGCTGCTGCTCGAGGCAGGCCCGAAGGATTCCAACATCTGGATCCACGTGCCCCTCGGCTACGGCAAGCTGTTCAAGGAAAAGACCGTCAACTGGATGTACCAGACCGAGCCGGAGCCCGAGCTGAAGGGCCGCCAGGTGTTTCAGCCGCGCGGCAAGACGCTGGGCGGATCGAGCTCGATCAACGGCCTGCTCTATGTCCGCGGTCAGCACGAGGATTACGACAGATGGCGTCAGCGCGGCAACGCCGGCTGGGGCTATGACGACGTGCTGCCCTATTTCAAGAAGGCCGAGAACCAGTCGCGCGGCGCCGATCAATATCACGGCAGCGGCGGCCCGCTGCCGGTGTCCAACATGGTGGTGACCGATCCGCTGTCGAAGGCCTTCATGGACGCCGCGGTCGAGACCGGTCTGCCCTACAATCCTGATTTCAACGGCGCCACGCAGGAAGGCGTCGGCCTGTTTCAGACCACGACCCGCAACGGCCGCCGCGCCTCGACGGCGGTGGCCTATCTCGGCCCCGCCAAGGCCCGCGGCAATCTCAAGATCGAGACTGGCGCGCTCGGCCAGCGCGTGCTGTTCGAGGGCCGCCGGGCGGTCGGCGTTGAGTACCGTCAGGGCGCCACGCTGCGCCGCGCCCGTGCGCGCAAGGAGGTCGTGCTGTCGAGCGGCGCCTACAACTCGCCGCAGCTGCTCCAGCTCTCCGGCGTCGGGCCCGGCGACCTCCTGCGCAAGCACGGCATCGATGTCGTGCTGGACGCGCCGGGCGTCGGGCACGATCTCCAGGATCACATGCAGGTCCGCATCGTGATGCGCTGCTCGCAGAAGATCACGCTCAACGACACCGTCAATCATCCGCTCCGCCGCACCATGGCCGGCGCGCGCTATGCGCTGTTCCGCAAAGGTTGGCTGACGATCGCGGCCGGCACCGCGGGCGCCTTCTTCAAGACCAGTCCGCGACTGGCCTCGCCAGACATCCAGGTCCACTTCCTGCCGTTCTCGACCGACAAGATGGGCGAGAAGCTTCATGATTTCTCCGGCTTCACGGCGTCGGTGTGCCAGCTCCGCCCCGAAAGCCGCGGGTCCTTGCGCATCAAAAGCGCCGATCCGACGGTGCCGCCGGAGATTCGCATCAACTACATGTCGACCGAGACCGACCGCACCACCAATGTGGAAGGTTTGAAGATCCTGCGCAAGATATTGCATGCACCGGCGCTGAAGCCGTTCGTGGTCGACGAGTACGATCCCGGAGCGAAGGTGTCCACGGATGCCGAGCTGCTGGATTATTGCCGTGAGCGGGGCAGCACCATCTACCATCCGACCTCGACCTGTCGTATGGGCAATGATGCGCTCGCGGTGGTCGATCAGCGGCTGAAGGTGAGGGGCCTCGAGGGCCTTCGAATCGTCGACGGCTCGATCATGCCCGATCTCGTATCGGGGAACACCAATGCGCCGATCATCATGATCGCCGAAAAGGCCTCCGACATGATATTGGAGGATGCGCGGTAAACTCGCGCCTTGAGAGGATTTGGGCTTGGCTACGCGATTCAAGATCGGCACACGCAAGAGCGCGATGGCGCTGGCACAGACGGAAGAGATCGCGCGCCGCCTGACCGCCGCCATGCCCGATCTCGACGTCGAGATCGTCAAGTTCGACACCACGGGCGATCTCGACCAGACCAGCAAGCTGTTGCCCCATGGCGGCAAGGGCGGTGCCTTCGTGGCGCAGATCCGCGCCGCCGTGTTGTCGGGCGAGCTCCAGGCGGCGATGCATTCGCTGAAGGACATGCCGGGCAACGAGGACACGCCGGGCCTCGTGATCGGCGCCACGCTGTCGCGCGATCCTCCCAACGACGCGCTGGTGCTGCGTGAGGGCGTGACGCTGGAGGCGCTGCGCCAATCGCGCGGCAAGGGTTTCAAGATCGGCACCAACGCCGTCCGCCGCGCCGCCTATGCGCGGCGATTGTTTCCCGACGTCGAGATCATCCACTTCCGCGGCGCCGCCGACACGCGCGTGCGAAAACTGGACAATGGCGAGAAGCAGCGCCTGCCGGATGGCGGCGCGGTGGGGCCTGCGGATGCGCTCATCATGGCGCGGTCCGGCCTTGACCGCGTCGGGCTTTCCCATCGCATCGGCTACGAATTCTCCGCAGCGGAAATGCTCCCGGCAGCGGGGCAGGGCATCGTCGCCGTCGAATGCGCGGCACAGGACTGGCAGACGCGTCGCATCCTCGCATCGATCGACGATCCCGCTGCACACGCTTCTGCCGACGCCGAGCGCGAAGTGCTGTGGGTGCTGAACGGCCATTGCAATTCGCCGGTGGCGGGCTTTTCGACCATTGCGGGCGATCAGATGTCGCTCACCGCGTCCGTGCTCGATCTCTCCGGCAACACCATCATCGAAGCCTTGCGTTCGGGGCCCGCCAATCGTCCGCGCGAACTCGGCCGTGCGGTAGGACTGGATCTGCTGGCCAGGGGCGCCGCCGAGATCATCGAGCGCAGCCGGCCGAGCTAAGTCGGCCGCGAGGCGGGCATAGGTGCGATGATGGCATCATGCGCCTGTTTTGCCCGACGGGTCAAATGTTGGCGCGACCTGATGTGATGACAGTGCACCTGATTTCCGTCCGCCCTAAGTCATTGATCGGGCGTGGCCTCTCTACTGTGCATGGGGTTGTTTTCGCGTTTTTTGTTTTTCCGCTCTCCAGGCGCAAAATAAATCAGCCCCGCACCCGCTTCAGCATCTGCTCGACGTGGGCGATCGGCGTCTCCGGCTGGATGCCGTGGCCGAGATTGAAGATGAACCGCCCTTGCGCGAAATTCGCCAGCGTGTTGTCGACGGCGCGGTCGAGCGCGGCGCCGCCTGTGATCAGCACCAGCGGATCGAGATTGCCCTGAACCGCAACCTTGCTCTGCACGCGCTCGCGGATGAAGGCCGGCTCCGCGGTCCAGTCGATGCTGACCGCGTTGACACCGGTCGCTTCGACGAACCCGGGCAGTTGCGCACCGGCACCGCGCGGAAAGCCGATGATCTTCGCATCCGGCACCTTGGCGCGCACGCCTTCGACGATGCGCCGCGTCGGCTCAATCGACCAGCGCACGAACTCGGCGGGTGGCAGCACGCCGGCCCAGGTGTCGAAGATCTGCAAGGCATTGGCGCCGGCCGCAAGCTGCGCCAGCAGATATTCGATCGAGTTCTCGACCAGCACGTCGATGATAGCTGCGAACGCCTCCGGATGCCGGTAGGCCATCATCCGCGCCGGCGCCTGGTCGGGCGTGCCCTGGCCGGCGACCATGTAGGTTGCCACCGTCCATGGCGCGCCGCAGAAGCCGATCAGTGCGATCCTGGGATCGAGCGCCCCGCGCACGATCTTGAGGGCCTCGAACACCGGTGCGAGCTTGCCGAAATCGGCTTGCTTCGCCAGTGTCGCGACCTTGGCGGGATCATCCAGCGGTTCGAGCCGCGGACCCTCGCCGACCTCGAAGCGCACGGAACGTCCGAGCGCATAGGGGATCACCAGGATGTCGGAGAAGATGATCGCCGCGTCGAAGCCGAACCTCCGGATCGGTTGCAGCGTCACCTCGGCGGCAAGCTCCGGGTTGAAGCAGAGGTCGAGGAAGCCGCCGGCCTTGGCGCGCACCTCGCGATATTCCGGCAGGTAACGGCCGGCCTGCCGCATCATCCAGACCGGCGGAATGACCTGCCGCTGGCCGGAGAGGACGTCGATAAAGGGTTTTGTCGCAGACTGGGGCACGAACGGTCCTGAAGATGGTTAGGGCTCCTGATACACCGCCGCGGCGCTCAGCGGAACAGGGGAACCAAGCGCAATTGGACCGCGTTGACCAGCCAACGGAGGACGAGACCATGGCTGAGACATTCAACCCCGCGCCGCATGACAAGCACGCCGACGATCTGCACGAAGCCCTCGCCGCCGACCGCCACGCCAAGCTCGACGCCGGGCTGAAAGATACCTTCCCCGCGTCCGATCCCGTGAGTGCCGCCCAGCCGACGCCCTCGAAGGCCGATGCGGAGGCCGACAATCCCTCGCTCTGGGACAAGGTTAAGGCCATCTTCAGCTAGCGGCGGTTGCGCCGGATTCCGATAGGTTTGCTAATGCCTTGTTAGCGATGCGCTGATTCCGGCGTCCGTACGACTACGGAAAACTGGGGACATCACTGCATATTTGTCCCGACGTTTCAGAGTTCAATAACAGAAGCAGCAGAGTTTCCGAGCTTCGGAGAATTCTGCCGCATGAGTGCTGTGACCCAAAGAGCCGGATTGAGCCGCCTGCCGCTGCGGGCGGCTGCGTTCGTTGCGCTGACCTGCGTGGCCATCCTCGGCGTCAGCGGTTGGCGGGAATGGGCGGCCCGCGACGCGGTGCTCAAGGGCGCCGAGGCAGAGATGGCGAATGTTGCGCGCTCGCTGACGCAGCATGCCGAGGACAGCCTCGATCTGCTGGATTCAGGCGTCGTCGGCGTCGTCAGCCGGCTGGAGATGGACGGCGCCGAGCCGGCCACGATCGCGAAGCTTAGAATCCTGCTGGAGGCGCGAAAGAAGGCGATAGAGCGCATCCACAGCCTCGCCATCATCGACGACCACGGCAACTGGTTGACCTCGCCCGGCACGATCGGCTCGACGCTCAACGACGACGCGTTCTTTCGTTATCACCAGCTCTCGCCGAAACGGGAGCCCCATGTCGGCCGTCCCGTGAAGAGCCTGCTCGATGGCGAGTGGGTCGTCACCCTGTCGCGCCGTTTCAACAAGCTGGACGGTAGCTTCGGCGGCGTGGTGCTCGCGACCATCAGTTCGGGATATCTCTCGCATTTCTACGAACAGTTCGAGATCGGCCGCAACAGCTCGGTGGCGTTGACGCACGGCGACGGCCTCATCATCGCGCGTAACCCCAGCAACGACAGGTTCGTCGGCCGCAGCGTTGCCGATACGCCGCTGTTCCGTGATGCCGGCCTGCAGCGGCCGGGCGGAGCCTATCATTTCAAGTCGCCGCTCGACGGCGCCGACCGGGTCAGCTTCTTCAAGCGCTCTGGCCGCTATCCGCTCGTCCTGCTCGCCACCGTCGATAAGGCCGAACTGCTGGCGCCCTGGCGTGCTGCGGCGACCTCTCGCATGCTCTACGTGCTCGCGCTGGTCATGCTGATCGCGATCATCGGTGCGGTGCTGGTGCGGCAGTTGCAACGGGGCCAGAGCATGGCGGCCGCGCTGGTCGAGAAGGAAGCGCATTTCCGACTTCTTGCCGAAGGCTCCAGCGACATGGTGACGCGGATCGGCCTCGACGAGCGGTTGCGCTATGTCTCGCCATCGTCGATTGGCGTCGTCGGCTGGCGCGCCAATCAGCTGATCGGGACCCTCGCGCTTGCCGGCATTCACGCGGACGACCGGCCGCAGGTGCAGGCGCTCGTCGACGCCATGAAACGCGGCGAGAAGGAGGAGGTGCGCGTCACCTATCGCAACGCGCACCGGCAGAATGCCGAAGTCTGGCTCGAATCGACCATGCGGGTGACCCGCAAGGAGAATGGCCGCGTCGACGGCGTGGTCGCGATCTCGCGGGACATCACCGAGCAGAAGAAGCTCGAGACCCGGCTCGAAACGCTCGCGATCGAGGACAGCCTCACCGGGCTTGCCAATCGCCGCCGCTTCGATGAACGAGTGAAGGAGGAGTGGGCGCGTGCCTATCGCGAGCGCTCCAGCCTCTCTTTGCTGATGATCGATGTCGACCACTTCAAGTCTTACAACGACGACTACGGCCATCCCGCGGGCGATGCCTGCCTCCGGCAGGTGGCCCAGATCATCGCTGCTGAGGCGCAGCGTTCCGGCGATCTTGCGGCGCGTTACGGCGGCGAGGAGTTCGCCATGCTGTTGCCGAACACCGACGCTGCCGGCTGCGCCCTGATCGGCGACCGGATTCGACGGGCGATCCGCGATGCGGGCCTCGTCCACACCAGCAACCATGCGGCTGGCTGCGTCACCGCTTCGCTCGGCGGTGCTGCCTGCCGGCCGGCGCTGGAGCGCACGGCCGGCGTGGTCTCGCTGATCGAGGCCGCCGACCAGGCGCTCTATGCCGCCAAGGAGGCCGGGCGCAACCGGCTGATGATGTCGGGCGAGGTGAGCAACCTCCTGCTCAAGGCGTCCGGTCAGTAACCCCGCTCAATAATGCGGCGGACGCTCATTGGCGGCTCCCGGCGCATTCGCCTCGGCCTCCTGCAGCCGCTCGCCGAGCTCCGCGATCCTCCGCGTCAGCGCGTCGATCTGCTTCCACTGCGCGGTGATGGTCTGGTTCAGCGTCTCGATCGCGTCGTCCTGATAGGCGAGGCGCGTCTCCAGCGTGTCGATGCGCTCGCCGAGCGTCTTGATCTCATTCGTCACGTGCCGCGTCCTTGTCCCGTTCGCGCAATCCACATTCTTGCAAACCAAGTTGTTGCAAACCATGGCCGAGCGCGACGCGCTCGTCGAACACGAAGCATTCGCCGCGCCAGCGGCTCTCCGCCTCCGGCACCTCTTCCAGATATTTGAGAATGCCGCCCTTGAGGTGATAGACCTCGGCAAAGCCGCGCGCGAGCAGGTGCGCGCTCGCCTTCTCGCAGCGGATGCCGCCGGTGCAGAACATAGCGATCTTGCGGTGTTTGGCGGGATCGAGCTGCTCGGCTGCAAAATCTTTGAATTGGCCAAAGCTCCTGATGCCGGGGTCGAGCGCGCCGTCGAACGTCCCCATCGCCACCTCGAAGGCGTTCCTGGTGTCGAGCACCAGCGTGTCGGGCTCTTCGATGAGCGCGTTCCATTCGGCCGCATCGACATAGGTGCCGACCTGCCGCGTCGGATCGGCGGTTTCGTCACCGAGCGTGACGATCTCCTTCTTCAGCCGCACCTTGAGCCGGCCGAACGGCATCGTCTCGGCGGTCGAGAACTTCAGTTCGAGATCGTTCAATCTGCCGCCGAACATGTCGCCGTGCGCGAGCTCATGGGCGAGGGCGTCGATCGCCTCGCCCGGACCCGCGACCGTGCCGTTGATGCCCTCCTGCGCGAGCAGCACGCTGCCCTTCAGCGCCAAGCTGGCGCAGAACGCGCGCAACGGCTCCCGCAGCTCGCGGTAATCGGGCAGGGCGGCGAATTGGTAGAAGGCGGCGACCTTGTAAATCATGGCGCCCGTTTAGCAGGCGCAGCGTGCCCGGAAAACCCGCAACGAGCAGCTCTATTCCCAACGGATGGCAGCCATTTCCCTGGCATGCCAGCATTGCCCCGGCGGGCCGGAATGTGTCATGTAGGCCCGACTTTTCCGAAACGACACGCCATCCGCGCCAGACGCCAACGAGAGCAAGAATTCGATGAGAAACTTCCATTTCCCCGGCAGGTCCACGGTCCACGCCACCAACGCGATGGTGGCGACCTCGCATCCGCAGGCGTCGCTCGCCGCGATCGAGGTGCTGCGCGAGGGCGGCACAGCGGTGGACGCGGCCGTCGCGGGCTCGGCCATTCTCGGGGTGATCGAGCCGCAATCGACCGGCATCGGCGGCGACTGCTTTGCGCTGATCCAGCCGCGCGGTGAGGGTAAGATCATCGCCTATAACGGCTCCGGTCGCGCCCCGAAGGCGGCGAACGCCGACTGGTATCTCGAGCGCAAGATCAACTCCGTGCCGCTGACCTCGGCGCATGCAGTCTCGATCCCCGGCGTGATCGACGCCTTTGCGACCGTCTTGCGCGATCACGGCAAGTTCGGCTTCGACCGGCTGCTTCAGCCCGCGATCAAGGCGGCCGAGGAAGGCTACGTCGTCGCGCCCCGCATCGCTTTCGACTGGAAGAACCAGTTCGAGAAGCTGAAGGCCGGCACCAACACGGAGCGGTATCTGCTGCCGCACGGCAAGCCGCCGGTGGCCGGCGACGTCATCCGCCAGGCCGAGCTCGGCAAGACGCTGCGGGCGATCGCCAAGGACGGGCGCGACGCCTTCTACAAGGGCCCGATCGCGGAAGACATGGTGGAGACCCTGCGCGGAATCGGCGGCCTGCACACGCTCGACGATTTCGCCGCGCATACCACCGAAACGACGACGCCGATCGGCACCATGTACAAGGGCTACGACGTCTGGCAGTGCCCGCCGAACGGACCGGGCCTCACCATGCTGCTGATGTTGAACATCCTGTCGCGGTTCGACCTGACCAAATACGCGCCGCTCAGCGTCGAGCGTTTCCACCTCGAAGCCGAGGCCGCGCGCATCGCCTACATGCATCGCGAGCTGCATGTCGCCGATCCCGAGCATATGCAGATCGAGGTCGCCAAGATCCTCGCCAAGGAATACTGCAACGAGCACATCGACAAGATCCGCATGGACGGCATGCTCGACCTGCCGAACGTCGCGCCGCCGATGAATCCCTCAACCATCTACATCACCGTCGTGGACAAGGACCGCAACGTCTGCTCGTTCATCAACTCGGTCGCGCATTCCTTCGGCTCGGCCATCGTCTCGAACAAGACCGGCATCCTGCTCCAGAACCGCGCCGGCGGCTTCCGCATCCAGCCGGGCCACCCGAATTGCATCGCCGGCGGCAAGCGTCCGCTGCACACGATCATGCCGAGCCTGCTCACCAAGGGCGGCCGTTCCGTGATGCCGTTCGCGGTGATGGGCGGACAGTATCAGCCGGTTGGCCAGACCCATGTGGTGACCAACATCCTCGATTATGGCTGCGACGTGCAGGAGGCGATCGATATGCCTCGCGGCCTGCATTACGAGGGCCAGTACCAGCTCGAGGACAGCGTGCCGGCCGAGATCGTCGAAGGCCTGAAGAAACTCGGCCACAAGACCACCAGCGTCGTCGGTCCGCTCGGCGGCGCGCAGGCGATCTGGATCGACTGGGACAAGGGCACGCTCACCGGCGGTTCCGATCCGCGCAAGGACGGTTGCGCGCTCGGGTACTGACCGCCGCGCACAGGTTCCCCGCGCAAGATCAGGAAAAGTTGACGAAGGGCGACGCGGCATTTGCTGCGTCGCCCTTTCTCGTTCGGAACGGAGTTCATTGCTTCAGGTTAAGCGCCGATGAGCGGTGCAGGCGTGCGCTGCTCTTGCTCAAAGCGGCGGAGGCCCTCCCATGTCGGAAAAACCAGGTTCCGGACCATCCGGATTCGATCGGCGCGCCTTCATGGCGGGCGCTGCCGGCAGTGCGCTGGTCCCGATGACGGCACGTGCGGTCGCACAGGATGCGAGCGCGTCGGCCGCCCAGGATCCGGCGCTTCCCGTCGACGTCACGCTGCGGGTCAATGGCAAGGACAAGCGCCTGCGCATCGACGCGCGCACGACGGTGCTCGACGCGCTGCGGGAGCATCTCAAGCTCACCGGCAGCAAAAAGGGCTGCGACCACGGCCAATGTGGTGCCTGTACGGTGCTGATCGACGACCGGCGCGTGGTGTCGTGCCTGACGCTCGCGCTCGCCGCCGAGGGTCAGGAGATCACGACGATCGAGGGCCTAGCCACTGACGATCATTTGCATCCGATGCAGCAGGCCTTCGTCGACAATGACGCGTTTCAATGCGGCTATTGTACGCCGGGCCAGATCATGTCCGCCGTGGCCTGCGTCAAGGAGGGGCACGCGGGCAGCGAGGCCGATATCCGCGAATACATGAGTGGCAACATCTGCCGCTGCGCCGCCTATCCCAACATCGTCGCCGCCGTGAAGCAGGCCGCGCCCGAGATCATGAAAGGCTAGGCGCATGCGATCGTTTTCGTATCAAAGGGCAACAGACCCGGACATGGCGGTGCAGGCGCTCGGCGCTGCCGCGGCTGCGAACAATCCGCTGACCAAGGCTACAGCGCAGCCGCTCGCGGGCGGCACCACGCTGATCGACCTGATGAAGCTCGACGTGATGCGGCCCGCCGCGATCGTCGATATCAACCCGCTGGCGCGCGGGTGGTCGGCGATCGAGCCCGGCAGTGACGGCTTGCGGCTCGGCGCGCTCGCGAAGATGTCCGACGTGGCCGCGCATGCCGAAATCCAGCGCAACTATCCGGTGATCGCGAATTCCCTGAAGCTCGCCGCCAGCGCCCAGCTGCGCAACATGGCGACGCTCGGCGGCAACGTGATGCAGCGAACGCGTTGCAGCTATTTCCGTGATGCCTCCTATGAGAATTGCAACAAGCGCAATCCTGGCTCGGGCTGTGCCGCCATGGATGGCGTCAATCGCATGCATGCGGTGCTCGGCACGTCCGATCAGTGCATCGCGACCTATCCCGGTGATTTTGCGCAGGCGCTGATCGCGCTCGATGCGAAGGTCGAGATCACCGGCAGGTCCGGCACGCGCAACTTGCCGTTCGCGGACTTGCACAAGGCGCCCGGCAGGACGCCCGACATCGAGACCACGCTTCAGCCCGGTGAGCTGATCTCTGCGTTTTCCGTTCACGGCCGCTGGCCGCGCTCGGTGTATCTCAAGGCGCGCGACCGGCAGTCCTACGAGTTCGCGTTGTCATCGGCTGCGGTCGCGCTCGACGTGCAGGATGGCACGATCAGGGACGCGCGTGTCGCGCTCGGCGGCGTCGCCACCGTGCCGTGGCGGGCGCGTGAGGCGGAGGCGATGCTGAAGGGACAGACATTCGACGACGGTCTGGCGCAGCGTGTGGCCGATGCCGCCTTTGCCGACGCCAAAGGCCGCCGGCACAATAGTTTCAAGATCGCGCTCGGCAAGCGCGTGGTGGCGCGCGCGCTCCAGCAGGCCGTAACGATGGAGATCTGATCATGGCCGCTGCAGCTCCCGAGCCGAAAGCAAACATGGGCCGGCCCGTGCCGCGCTATGACGCGGCCGCAAAGGTCACGGGCCGGGCGACTTATGCGTCCGACATGCCGCTCGACAATCCGGCCTACGCATTCCTGGTCACCAGCGCCATCGCCAAGGGCCGCATCGACAGTTTCGATCTCGACGATGCCAGGCAGGTCCGCGGCGTGATCGACATCGTCACGCACGAGAACGCTCCGAAGCTGAAGGAATCGAAACTGTTCAGCAATGGCGGCTATGCCGGCACCACGATCCAGCCGCTGAAATCGGCCGACATCGCCCATGACGGCCAGATCATCGCCGTCGTCATCGCCGAGAGTTACGAGGCGGCGCGCGAAGCCGCCAATCGCGTCAAGGTCAGCTACACGGCCGTAGCGCCGAGTGCGAGCTTCGAGTCGCCGGGGACCACCACGGCAGCGGCAAAGGGACAGAACGCACAGTTTAAGGAAGACCCGGAGGTCGGCGATTTCGCCAAGGCGTTCGACGCGGCCGAGGTCAAGCTCACCGCCTCCTATGAAACGCCGACCCAGCACCACAACCCGATGGAGCTGTTTACGACGAGCTGCGCCTGGATGGGCGACGAGCTCGTCATCTACGAGGGCAGCCAATATGTCTACGGCCTGAAGAACGGCGTCGCCGAGCAGCTCGGCATCGACGCCGACAAGGTCCGCGTCGTCAATCCCTATGTCGGCGGCGGCTTTGGTTCGCGCGGCTCGATGACGCCGCGAACCGCCATCATCGCCGGCATTGCCAAACGCCTGAACCGGCCGGTCAAGCTGGTGCCGACCCGTGACCAGGGGTTCACGATCGCCACCTACCGCGCCGAGACGCGCCATGAGATCAGGCTCGGTGCGGGTCGGAACGGCAAGCTGGTGGCTTTGAGGCATGACGGCGCGGAGGTTTCGTCGCGTCCCGATGCCTATTGCGTCGGCGGCACCAAGACGACGACGCGGCTCTATGCCTGCCCGAACGTCGCCAGTCTGGTGTCGATCGTGCGCGCCGACCGCAATACGCCGGGCTTCATGCGCTCCCCGCCGGAGGTGCCGTATCTCTTCGCGCTGGAGAGCGCGATGGACGAGCTAGCGGTGAAGCTGAACATGGACCCGGTCGAGCTCCGCCGCATCAACGACACCACCATGGAGCCGATCGGCGGCAAACCCTATACGTCGCGGTCATTGATGGCGTGCTTCGACGAGGCCGCCAGGGCGTTCGGCTGGTCGCAGCGCTCGCCGCAGCCGAAATCGATGTCGGACGGCGACTGGCTGGTCGGCTATGGCTGTGCCGCCACTTGCTATCCGACGCAGATGGCGCCCTCTGCCGCGCGCGTTCGCCTCCAGCGCGACGGCCGTACCCGGGTCGAGATCGCCGGTCACGAGATCGGCACCGGTGCGTATACCGTCATCGCCCAGACCGCGGCTGAGCGGCTCGGCGTGCCCCTGGAGAAAGTCGCGGTCTTCTTGGGTGACAGCGATCTGCCGCCGGCGCCTGTTGCCGGCGGTTCGAACTCGACTGCGAGCACCTGCTCGGCGGTGATGATGGTGTGCGACCGGATTCGTCAAAAGCTGTTCAAAGCCGTGATGCCGAGCGACAGCCTCGCCGACAAGGCCAAGGAGACTGTCGGCATCAGCCAGGCGCCGAGCACGCAGGCGGCGCAGAGCGATCGTCCTCTCGATCTCCAGAAGGCCTTCGACGCGCTCGGCGTCGGCATCGTCGAGGAATACGGCGAGTGGAAGCCCGAAGGCGCGCCGCTGGATTCGTTCACGGCCATGCACAGCGGGCACGCGCGGCTCGTCGGTGGCCATCAGATGAAGGACAAGATTGCCTACGCCTTCGGCGCCGAGTTCGTCGAGGTCCGCGTCAACCGCTTTACCCATGAAATTCGCTGCCCCCGGCTGGTGGGTGCGTTCGCGGCGGGCCGCATCATGAATCCGCGCACGGCGCGCAGCCAGCTCATGGGCGGCCTGATCTGGGGCATGTCCTCGGCGCTGCTGGAAGCCACCGAGATCGACGAGCGCAATGCGCGCTACGTCAACGACAATTTTGCCGACTATCTCGTGCCCGTGAATGCCGACGTGCCCGGTGTCGAGGTGTTGCTGCTCTCCGAGCAGGACGATCACATCAACCCGGCAGGCGTGAAGGGCCTCGGCGAGCTCGCCAATGTCGGCACCAATGCGGCGATCTGCAATGCGATCTATCACGCCACCGGCCAGCGTATTCGCAAGCTCCCCGTGCGGCTCGAAAATATCGAGGTGTGAGGGGTGGAAACGGGGTCGGCGTTGCGCTAGACACCTTGCGCCTCAAACGGAAGGTCTCTTATGCAGCGTTTACAGCGCGTGCTCCTCGCCATCATGTCGGCACTCGCGATCACTGTGATCGCCGACGTGTCCGATTTCGTTTCCACCACGGCCTCGGCCCAGACCGCAGGGAAGACCATGACCACAGCTTCAGGTTTGCAGATCACCGACAGCGTCGCCGGCACCGGCGCTTCGCCCAAGCCCGGCCAGATCTGCGTGATGCACTACACCGGCTGGCTCTACGAGAACGGCCAGAAGGGTAAGAAATTCGACTCGTCGGTCGACCGCAACGAGCCGTTCGAATTCCCGATCGGCAAGGGCCGCGTCATCGCCGGCTGGGACGAGGGTGTTGCCTCCATGAAGGTCGGCGGCAAGCGTACGCTGATCATTCCGCCGCAGCTCGGCTATGGCGCCCGCGGCGCAGGCGGCGTGATTCCGCCGAACGCCACGCTGATGTTCGACGTGGAATTGCTCGGGGTGAAGTAAGCCCACAAACAAAAGACCGGCCCCTCGGCCGGTCTTTCGCTTTCAGTGCGACGTGTTATCTCGTCTTACTCCGTCGCGCGCTTGGCCGCAGCGGCTGCGCGATCAACCGCGTCCTTTGCGGCGTCCTTGGCATCGCCCATGGCCTGCTGGCCCTTGCCCTTCACTTCCTGAACTGCACCTTCACCCTTCAGGCGCTCGGACCCGGTGGCTTCACCGACGCCCTGCTTGGCCTTGCCCATTGCCTCATTTGCGGTGCCCTTGATCTTGTCGGTCGTGCTACCCATGAAACTCTCCTGACGTTTTGCTCGCTAGGACAACGTTCGACGGCTATGAGGGTTCCGATTTTGTTATGGCTCGATGTCGCGGCTTTGGGTTAGTTTGCCGCACACGGAACCAACAGAAAGCAAGTCTCATGACCGGCCATGACCATTCGCATTCCCACCATGACCACGATCACGACGATCGCTGGAAACATGACGGCGTGCGCGTCATTCCCGGCAACCAGCTCGATACCAACGTGCCGTCGACGGCGGGCATGGACCGCGCGGCCGCGATCAATTTCGCGCGCGTCGGTGCGCAGAAATTGTGGGCGGGTACGGTCAGCATCAAGCCCGACGCCAAGACCGGTGCGCACCACCACGGCCATCTCGAAAGCGTCATCTACGTGGTGAAGGGCAAGGCGCGGATGCGCTGGGGCGAGAGCCTGCAATTCACCGCGGAAGCCGGCCCCGGCGACTTCATTTTCGTCCCGCCCTATGTGCCGCATCAGGAGATCAACGCCAGCGCGGACGAGGTGCTGGAATGCGTCCTGGTGCGCAGCGACGGCGAGGCGGTCGCGGTCAACCTCGACATCGAGCCGATCGAGAAGCCCGAGACCGTGCTGTGGGTCGATCCCATTCACCGCGATCCGAACGAGAAGAAGTGAGAAGCGCCTGAAAGCCGGCGGGTTCTGTGCGACAGAACCTCGCAGGCAAGGGTCCAAAAAAAGATCCGGAAGCCGTGTCGGATCGCCGCCTGGCCGTCCGTCCTTGGGCAGAACCCCGCCCAAGGAGCTCCGATGCCCAGGATGATTTTCCTCAATCTGCCCGTGACCGACCTCAAGCGCGCCACTGCCTTTTACGAGGCGGTCGGTGCGACCAGGAACCCGCAATTCAGCGACGAAACAGCGAGCTGCATGGTCTTTTCCGAGACCATCTACGCGATGCTGACGACCCACGAGAAATTCCGTCAGTTCACGCCGAAGCCGATCTCGGATGCAAAGACCTCAAACCAGGCGCTGTTCTGCCTGTCTGCCGATAGCCGGACCGAGGTCGACGATATCGTCAGCAGGGCCGAGGCTGCAGGCGGGGTCGCCGATCCCAGCCCGAAGGACGAATACAGTTTCATGTACGGCCGCAGCTTCGAGGATCCGGACGGCCACATGTGGGGCGTGAACTGGATGGACATGGCAGCCTTCGCGGCGCAGTCCGAGATGGCGAACGCCTGATCCAAGCCCCACAACAGCAAGAAACCGAAGAGGAGCATTCACGATGTCCAAGCTCGTTCCCTGCATGTGGTTCAACGGCGATGCCGAGGAAGCCGCGAAATTCTACGTCTCGCTCGTTCCGAATTCGGAGATCACGCACGTTCAGCGCAACGTTTCAGATGGCCCGTCCGGCAAGGAAGGCTCCGTGCTCGTCGTCGAGTTCTCAGTGGCGGGACAGCCTTTGGTCGCGCTCAATGGCGGCATGAAAATGGAATACACCCACGCGATCTCGCTGATGATCCATTGCGACGATCAGGCCCAGGTCGATAGCGTCTGGAATGCGTTCCTGGCCCATGGCGGCAAGGAAGAGCAGTGCGGCTGGCTCAGGGATCGCTGGGGCGTGGCTTGGCAAGTCGTGCCGAAGGTGATGTTCGAATTCCTTTCGAGCGCCGACAAGGCGGCTGCCGCACGCGCGATGCAGGCCATGATGAAGATGGTCAAGCTGGACGTGGAAACCTTGCGCCGCGCGTTCGAGGGCAAGTCGGCGGCGTGAAGGGCGTGCCCTTGCCGCATACTCACTGTCATCGCCCGGCTTGACCGGGCGATCCGGTACGCCGCGACGGCCGTTGGTCAATCGATAGGCCGCGGCGTCCTGGATGCCCCGGTCGAGCCGGGGCATGACAGCGGAATTTGAGGCGAAGGCCCCGCCGCTAATAATTGATCCGCAGCCCCACGCCGCCATGGATGGTGTTGCCCACCGGCTGCGGGCCGAGCGTGCCGTTGGCGAACAGATCCACGATCCAGCCCTTCTGCACGCGGAAGCCGAGCCGGCCGCCATATTCGAACCAGCCCTGGTTGCCCATGGTCGGCACCACCACGCCGTCGCCGGTCACGGTGGCGACGATGCCGCTGTGGGCGGCGAATGACTGCACCCAGCCGCCATTGATGTTGGCCTCGATATTGCTGCCGTAGAGATGCGTCCACTGGCCCCCGATCTTGACCAGGCTGGTGCGGTCGGTGCCGGTCGCGATGCTGGCGTCGAACGGATTGAACGCCACTGCGCTGTCGGTGTAGCCCGAGACGCGCTGCCAGAGCTGCCAGACCTCGATCGAGGCGGCGACCTCGTCGCGGGGCGACACGCGACTTATCCAGCCGGCGCGGCCGTAGACGGCGTAGTTCGCGGCGTTGGTCGAACTCGTGACGCTCACCGGGCCGAGGCTGGTGTTGTAGCTGCGGGTGTAGCGCGCCTTCTCCCACGGCGTCAGGATCGTGCCGACGTCGAAGAACGGACGCGACGAGCCCCAGTCGGTGAAGTCATAGCGTAGCGCGAATGCGCCGATCGGCGCGCTGGTGATGTTGTAGCCGCCTTCGCTGTATTGCGTGTAGGCGATGCCGGCGAGCAGCGACAGATTGTTGGTCAGCTCCTTGCGGCCGTGGATGCCGGCCGAGAACGAGCCGGCGGAGCCGAACGCGCTGACGCAGTTGCTGCAATTGACTTGCTCGTTGACGCCGAGCAGCACCGTGCTGAGCACCCGGTTGGTGATCATCTGGTTGAAGCGCTGGTTGGCAAGGCCGCCGATCGAGCCGCCGCTGGAATCCGCGCCGGTCGGTGTCGGCGTCGGGCTCGGGGAGGAGGCCGGAAAAGGGCTCGGCGACGATGACGGGTAGGGGCTGGGCGAGGGGGAGGGGCTGTAGGTCGGCGTCGGTGAATATGTCGGCGAAGGGGAGGGCGTCGGCTCTTCGCACTCGGACTCGCAAATCGCGGCGGCAGCCGCCGGACGGGCCCCGAACGCGGCAAACGCAAACGTAGCCGCGGCGGTCAGCATGCTCGCGACAATGAAGCGCCTGACGTTGAATACCGCCATCTTCAGCGTCCGCACAGCATGCCGTCGTCATGGACGGCGGGCGTGATGGTCGGCGACGCGTCCGCATATTGGTTGACCGCGCACAGTCCCGCGCTCGCGGCACAGGTCGCGGCAAAGGTCCAGGGCGGCGTGTTGGTTTTGCTGATAGAGACCTTGCCGCCGGTCGAGGTGATGATTGCGGTGTCGCCGGGCTGGGTGAGCTGCACGCATTGTTGGCTCGTCGTGCAGACACTGGCGGCGCCGTCCTGCAGCACGACCACCGAGCGGCCGCGCTGGGACAGGATATCGAGTGTGGTTCCGCGCACGCCGATGGTCGCGAGCGGGGTCGTGATCTTGTAGGCGGTCTTCTCGGAATGTCCGGTGACGAAACGGAATGCGCCGGTCGTCATGCGGATTGCGACGTCGCGATAGCTGTGCTCGTCGTTGAAGACGGTGCGGTCGAGCTTGAGCGTCGCGCTCGGACCGAGCGACAGATTGGTGCTGTCGGCCATCACGAAGCGCGCCGCGCTGCCGGCGCCGGTGCGCACGGTCTCGTCCCGCAGCATGCTGTCGCCGACGCTGATCGGCGTCGTTGTCGCGGCGACGCGAACGACTTCATTCTGGATCACGACGGCTTCACCGACGCGCGTCTGCGCCTGCGCGCAAGGAGCCACGCACAAGGCGGTCGAGAAGAGCGTGGAGAAAAGCCAGAAACGCAAATTCATTTCGCAACCGATCGATGTGTCCCTGATCGTACCGGATCAGGCGCGCTTGCGATGTGGCGGAATTATCACAAGCAGCGCGAGACCTGCGTTATGCTTAGTGACAGTTGCGGCAGAATGCGTTCAATGAAAACTGCGATGTCTATTATTCTCCGCGGTGACGCAAATTTGCCACGCAAAACATCCCCACAAATGCCGCTCGACTTGCCAGCGGTTCCGAAGGTGTCGCGGAGCGCAGTGATTGCTGTCGCGATTTTCCTGGTCGCGCATCTCGCATTGCTGATCGGCCTCTCGACGCCGGAGAAGTTCGTCTTCGACGAAGTGCACTACGTGCCGGCGGCGCGCCAGATGCTGGCACCATCGATGTCGCAGCCGATGCTCAATCCGATGCATCCGCCATTGGCGAAAGAGCTGATCGCGCTATCGATCGCGGCCTTTGGCGACACCGCGTTGGGCTGGCGCTATCCCGCGACCTTGTTCGGCGCCCTCGCGATCGTCGCGATCTATCTGTGCGGCCTCGCGCTGTTCGCCGCGCAAGGGCCTGCGATCGCCGCTGCGCTGATCGCCGGCTGCAACCAAATGCTGTACGTGCAGGCGCGCGTCGCGATGCTCGACATTTTTGCACTCGGCTTCGGCCTGCTCGCGATTGCCGCCTTCATGCACGGCTTTCGAAAGGACCGGCCTCACGCGTTGTTCGCGGCTGCCGGCAGCCTGTTCGGCTGTGCTGCGGCCTGCAAATGGAGCGGTCTGTTTCCGCTCGGAATCTGCATCGTCATCGTCGCGGTGATCCGCCTGATGCAGGGCTGGCACACTATGTTTGCCGACGCGAAGCCGGGGGATTGGTACCGGCCCGATCTCTGGCCCGACTTCAGACTACATCACGTCGTGCTCTGCTTCGTCGTCCTGCCCGTGGCGACATATCTTGCGGCCTTCGTCCCGCTCTACGGCGTGTCGCTGCCGGATCTGGTCGAGGCGCAGCGCCGGATCTTCGCCGACAACACCACCACTGCCATCGCCGGCCACACCTATATGAGCGCGTGGCCGTCATGGCCGCTGCTCGCGCGCCCGGTGTGGTTCCTGTTCGACAAGGGCGCGGACGACAATGTCTCCGCGGTCGTCTTCCTCGGTAACCCCCTGGTGCTGTGGCCGGCGCTGCTCGCGCTCGCCGTCGTGCTGCGCGACTTCGTCGTCGCGCGCCGCCGGGATGCGTTCCTGATCGTGGCCTTCTATTTCGGATCCTGGCTCGCCTGGGCGTTGCTGCCGCGCACGCTCGCCTTCATCTATTACTATCTGCCGGCCGCGACCGTGGCATCGCTTGCACTGGTCTACGTGCTGCGCCGGGACGGTCTGCCACGCTGGCTGTTGTGGGCCTATGTCGCGGTCGCGGCAGCAGGCTTTGCCGCCATGCTGCCGATCTCGGCGGCCTTCGTCGGCACGTCGATGCAGACCTTCAACCGGCTGATGCTCTTCCAGAGCTGGATATGATATCGCCGCCTGCCGGGGGAAGGACAGGCGGCGCCTTTATGGGCGATGACCTGGGAATTACTTCGACGCGGTCTTGGTGTCCATGTTCACGACCTGGACGCGGCGGTTGATCGGGTCGGCGCCGTTGGCGGTGTCCTTCAGCTTGGTCTTGCCGTAGCCGACGGTGACGAGATCGGTGCCGGTGAGGCCGTAGTTCTGCACCAAGTATTTCTTGATGGTGTCAGCCCTCCGCTCGGAGAGCCCCTGATTGTATCCCTCGGTGCCGACCGCATCGGTGTGGCCGGCGACCACGAAGGTCGAGCCCTTCAGCGACGGATCGGACAGCGCCTTGCCGAGCGCCTGCACCGACGGCACTGACGTCCTGGCGATGTCGGCCGAGTTGTAGTCGAACTGGATCTCCAGATCGATCTTCGGCTTGGTCGCGGCGAGCTCGGCAATCTGCTCGCGCTCGCCCGTCGACAGCGACCGCGTCGAGCGGTTGCGCACGGTGTTCAGGAACGTCGATTCCTTGGCCTGCACCGCCGGATCGACCTGCGGACCTGCGGACAGGCCGCGGGTCGCCGACTTCGGCTTCAATGCATCCAGGATCTGGTTCGTCGAGACATTGCCGTCGCCGGCCATGGCCAGGCCGGCTGTCATCGACAGAAGTGCCGAGAGGGTCATCGCCTTCAGTGCAAAAGACTTATTGAAACGGGTCATTGTCGTATCCTCGTTGTGACGCCTGATGGCTATTTGATGCTGCAAGCATAGGGCAGGTTCAAAACCCCTGGTGTGATCTTGGTCACGGTGGAAACGGGGCCCTCCGAGGCCATGGCAGCGAATTTCAAGCGGTTTCGGGTTCAGGGAGGGCCGACCCACGGTCCGCTCCAAGGACGAATGCTGGCGCGTGAAGGGAGTGGTCGCACGCTGCCCGGCGAGCGTTCGAGCCGTCGCAGTCCTGTCGTGATCCGCATCACTGAGGACCGCGCGCCCAGGTGCCGCTCGGGGGCTGGGGCCCGGTTCACTCTGGGAAACCTGTGCTGACCGATTGTCGCAAAGCCGTCGCGTGATGGCCTGTCTGCGGACAATTTTTCGGCCAGATGGACGCCTAGGGCGGAGCCTCCGACAAGCGCAACGAAGGGAGCCGAGTTCCATCCAGTGCCGAGGCCAAGTGATTACCAGTTCTATCGCAGTGGCCCGCCGGATCGGACCGTGTCCCTGAGCTCCATGCCCATCTACGTCGGCGCGGCGATGATCGCGGTGGCGATCCTGCTGTCGACCCTCATCACGGGGCTGACCTCCCGCTATGTCGGGCTTCAAGCGCCGACCGACGAGAATATGTGGCTGGTCGATCGTCTCACCGGCAGTGTCTATCGCTGCCAGGCGGAGGAGCGCGGCAAGGCCTCGTGTGAACCCGATGTCGCAACAGGCAGCGTTGGCGACCGGTCCAAAGCCCCGAAAGCTGGCCGCTGAGCCCTCCGCCTTCGCACCGCAGCAAGAAAATTGTCTTCTCCCCGAAACGTCTTCGCCGGAGAATACGTATTGCGAAGGCCGGTATGACGCCGGCTTCGTTTTACGGAGGAGACTTTTCGATGAAAATCTTGCTCACAGCCGCAGCTTTGGTCGCGTTCGCCGTTTCGCCTGCATCGGCCGCGATGATGGCGTGCACCAGCGACAATATGATGAAGTCCGCCGCCATGATGGGCGGCACGGCGGATACGCCGGCCAAGACGGCCATGAACAAGGAAATGGCCATGGCCAACACCGACATGAGCAATGGCAAGATGAAAAGCGCCTGCATGCATTACATGAAGGCGCAGAAGGCCATGTCGATGAAGTAGGGCGCGGGTAGCGCACCTTCCGACCGCGCTGTCAGCAGATGGCAGCGCGGTTTTTCCTTGTCCGCTCCTTGATCGGCTTCTTGCCTGGATGCGAATCCCGCTACACTGCATTCCGCAATGTCCCGCGCGCCCAAACCGATCCCACTCACTACGACACAGGCCCGGCAAATCTGGCTTCATGCTCAGCGGCTGGACGAGCGCGCGCCGTTCGGTGACGGCGCGCAAGCCGTCGCCGACGCGGTCGCCCATCTCGGCTATGTGCAGATCGACACCATCAACGTGATCGAGCGCTGCCATCACCATATCCTGTTCAGCCGGATCCCGTCCTACCGCCGCGCCGACCTGCGCCACGCCCAGAGCGTCGACAAGAGCGTCTTTGAATATTGGACGCATGCGCTGTCCTACGTGCCGGCCGGCGACTTCCGCTTCTTCCTGCCGGCGATGCGCGAGCACCGCCGTGAGGGGCACAAATGGTTCGCCTCGGTGAAGCCTGCCGACATGCGCAAGGTGATGCGGCTGGTGCGCGCCGGCCCGCTGACAATCCGCGACATCGAGGACGACGTGCTCACCGAGAAGGAGCATCTCTGGCAAAGCCGAAAACCCTCCAAGCGGGCATTGCAGCTCGCCTTCTATACGGGTGCCGTGACCGTCAGCGAGCGCCAGGGCATGCTCAAGACCTATGAGCTGATGACGCGCCATTTCGGCTGGGACAAGCTGCCGAAGCCGGCGTCGACAAAGGACATCACGGCCTATCTGCTCGATCGCGCGCTGCGATCGCAAGGTGTCGTGAGCCTCGATTCGGTCTGCCATCTCGACGCGCCGCGCAAGACGGCGGTGGCTGCCCTGATCGCCTCGCGCGTCCGCCGTGGCGAGCTCGTGCCTGTCGCCATCGACGGTGCCGGCAAGCAGGAGCACTGGGCACTGCCTTCTGCGCTCGAGCCGGGCGAGCGCGCGCCGCCGGATCTCGTCCATATCCTCTCGCCGTTCGATCCGCTGATCATCCAGCGCAAGCGCACCAATCTCATCTTCGGCTACAACCATTTGTTCGAGGCCTATGTGCCGAAGGCCAAACGCAAGCTCGGCTATTTCGCGCTCCCCGTGCTGGTCGGCGACGAGATCGTCGCCGCGCTCGATCTGAAAACCGACCGGCAGGCAAAGAAGCTGCTGATGCAGAAATGGACCTGGGTCGGCGAGGGGAAGAAGACCGCGGGGCGCAAGGAGCTCAAACGGAAGATCGAGGAGGAGCTCGATCGGTTCGAGCGGTTTCAACTGGCCGACTGATCGTAGGGTGGATTAGCGAAGCGTAATCCACCACAGTCTGTTTTCGCAGACGCAGAGGTTGGCGGGTTACGCTGCGCTAACCCACCCTACGCATCCCCGCCAATCGATCAATCCAAACGCCGAACGCAATCCCGACCGCGTAAGCCAGCAAATTCCACGGCGAGAAGATGCGCCCAAGCAGCAACGCTCCGGCCGTGGTCAGCCGGAACGCGTCGAGCCATGGCGTATGCACCAGCCGGGAAAACTCCACCACGACTGCGATCGCCATTGCGATGGTTGCGATCTGTGTCCGTGACAGCCTTGGCAGCAAAACGCCGACCAGCAGAAACACCATCGTTGCCCATAGCAGCGAGCCGCCGTACTTCACCACGAAGGCGGGCAGGCCGAGCGGAAAGCCGTACCAGCGCAATGACAATCCGCATGCGATCACGGCCAGCGCCAGACCGGCGCGGATCAGCGATGTCCGAAGCGGCGCACTGGGTTTGACCGGTTGCGCCTGATGCATTGCTTGCTCCATTGACTCTTTTGCGGCGATGCTCAAAACCCCGGATCAGCCCATAAAAGCAACAACCCCGGGGGAAGCCATGAGCCAGACCACGACCTATGCCGGTTCGACCGGCGCAGCCAAGTCGGAAATCGAGACCTCGACGATCCGCGCCATCTCCTGGCGCCTGATCCCGTTCCTGGTGCTGGCCTACTTCTTCTCTTATCTCGATCGCGTCAATCTCGGCTTCGCCGCGTTGACCATGAATGCCGAGCTGAAATTCACGCCGCTGATCTTCTCCTGGGGCGCCGGCATCTTCTTCATCGGCTATTTCATCTTCGAGGTGCCGAGCAATCTGGCGCTGGAGAAGTTCGGCGCCAGCCGCTGGATCGCCCGCATCATGGTGACCTGGGGCATTATCTCGGCGCTGATGGCGCTCACGAGTGGCGTCACGAGCTTCTACGTGCTGCGCTTCCTGCTCGGCGTCGCCGAAGCCGGCTTCTTCCCCGGCATCATCCTCTATCTCACCTATTGGTATCCGGCCGAATATCGCGCCCGCTTCCTCGCTGCCTTCGCCATTGCCGTTCCGGTCTCCACCGTGATCGGCGCCCCGGTCTCGGGCCTGCTGCTCGGGCTGGACGGCGCCATGGGCCTGAAGGGCTGGCAGTGGCTGTTCATCATCGAAGGCATTCCCTCCGTGCTGCTCGGCATCGTCACCTGGTTCTACCTCACCGACAGGCCGGAGAAGGCGGATTGGCTCTCGGCCGAGCAGAAGGCCTGGCTCAAGACCAAGCTCGATGCCGAGATCGCGGCCAAGCAGGCGGTGAAGCATTTGTCGCTCAGTGAGGCGCTGTCCTCACCGAAGGTGATCATGCTGAGCCTGGTCTATTTCGGCTTCGTCGGCGCGCTCTATGGCATGCAGTTCTGGCTGCCGCAGATCGTCAAGGCGTTCGGCCTCACCAATGCCGAGACCGGCTTCGTCACCGCGATCCCCTATTTGTTCGGCACCATCGCCATGATCCTGTGGGCGCGGCATTCCGATGCCACGCGCGAGCGCGTGATGCATGTCGGCGCGCCGTTGCTGCTCACCGCCATCGCGCTCGGCGTCTCCAGCTATCTCACCGACCCCACCCTGACGATGATCGTGCTGACGGTCGCCGCGATCGGCGTGTTCTGCTGCTTCGGCGTGTTCTGGACCCTGCCGACCGCCTGGCTTTCCGGCACGGCGGCGGCCGGCGCCATCGCCCTGATCAACTCGATCGGCAATCTCGCCGGCTTCGGTGGTCCGTATCTGATCGGCTGGGTCAAGGAAGCCACCGGCCAGACATCGAGCGGACTGCTCGTGCTCGCGGTGCTGCCGCTGATCGCCGGCATCCTGGTCTTCATCGGCGGCCACGACAGCAAGCACGAGTTCGCGGAGCAGGGGCGGTAGCCTCGAAATGTCGCCCTGGCGAAAGCCAGGGCCCATTTCCGCGCGGCGGCCCCTCTGGGGCCGCGGCGCAACGCTCTGCTTCCAACAGTCCAGGCTTTGGCAAGAGCAGCCCGGAGGTTACCACCTCTTAACGATCACGCTTTCCTGATGACTGACGAATATTGACTTTCATCAGTGATTAGTCGACATTCCTCTCATTGCAGCCGAGGGAGTGTCCTCCGATGTTCGTCCGATCCGTTTTGTCCAGCTATTCGAGGCTCTTGGCCGGTGTTTCGCTGGCGCTGATGGCTGCCGCCCTCGCTGGCTGCAATGACACCGTCGCTGAAAAGGCCGAGCCGCCGCGGCCGGTTCTGGTCGCCACCGCCCACTACGACGCCGAAAAGCCCGAGCGCAGCTTCGTCGGCACCATCAGGCCGCGGATCGAGAGCGATCTCGGCTTTCGGGTCGCCGGCAAGGTCGCCAAGCGTCTGGTCGAAGTCGGCCAGACCGTCGAGATCGGCCAGCCGCTCGCGGTCCTCGATGAGGTCGATCTGAAGCTCCAGGCCGAGCAGGCCGTCGCGGAGCAGACCGCTGCGACCGGCGTGCTAGCCCAGGCCGCCGCCGCCGAGCAGCGCGCCAAGGATTTGAAGGCCAAGGGCTGGACCACCGACGCGCAGCTGGATTCGAGCCGCGCCGCCGCCGATGAGGCCCGCGCCCGCCTGAACCGGGCCGAGCGCTCGGTCGAGCTGACCAACAATTCCCTTTCCTACGCGACGCTCAACGCCGACGCCCGTGGCGTCGTCACTGCAACGCTGATCGAGCCTGGCCAGGTGGTTGCCGCAGGCCAGACCTCGATCCGTGTCGCCCGCTTTGCCGAAAAGGAAGCGGTCGTCGCGATCCCTGAGACGCTGGTCGGACGTGCCAAATCGGGCGCCGCCAGCGTCACTCTTTGGTCGGAGCCGGGCAAGAAATATACGGCCAGGCTACGCGAGATCGCGCCCACCGCGGATCCCGCCACGCGCACCTATCTCGCCAAATTTTCGCTGCCCGAGGCCGACGACAAGGTTTCGCTCGGCATGACCGCGACGCTGACGCTGTCGGACGCCGCCACCGAACGCGTCGCGCGGCTGCCGCTGTCGGCACTGTTCAACGAAGGCGGCAAGCCGTCCTTCTACGTCGTCGACGACAACGGCGCGGTCACGCTGAAGCCGGTCGCGGTGAAGTCCTACGAGAGCAACGACGTCGTCATCACCGGTGGTGTCGAAGAGGGCGCCAAGATCGTCGCCCTCGGTGTGCAGAAGCTCGATCCGGCCCAGAGGGTGCGGATCGTGTCGTCACTGTCCTTTTAAGTCTCGCTTACGAGTTACGTCGTGTGAGGTGAGTTTCGGCCCGAGCGCAAATGCTTTGGCTGAAGCGGCGAAGCGATCCAGAACCTGCCCAGCCCCCTGGATTGCTTCGCTGCCTCGCGACGACGCGTTAAACAAGGTGGCTGTCGTTTTTTTGCAACCGGATCATCTTTGGAGAGTGCGATGAAGCGCTTCAATCTTTCGGCCTGGGCCGTCAGCCATCCGACGCTGATCCTGTTCCTGATGCTCATTCTCGGCGTCGCCGGGTTCTTCTCCTATCAGAAGCTCGGCCGCGCCGAGGATCCGTTCTTCACGGTCAAGGTGGTCAACGTCTCCGTGCTCTGGCCGGGCGCGACCGCGCAGGAGATGCAGGCCCAGGTCGCCGATCCCATCGAGAAGAAGATCCAGGAGCTGCCTTACTTCGAGAAGGTGCAGACTTATTCCAAGCCCGGCTTTACCGCGCTCCAGGTCACCTTCCGCGACTCCACGCCGCCGAAGGACGTGCCGTATCTCTTTTATCTGCTGCGCAAGAAGCTGGCCGACGTACAGGGCCAGCTGCCCTCGGGGATTCTCGGGCCCGTCGTCAACGACGAGTTCTCCGACGTCGATTCCATCCTCTACATGATGACCGGCGACGGCGCCGACTACGCCCAGCTCAAGAAGGTCTCGGAGGGTTTCCGTCAGCGCCTCCTGAAGGTGCCGGGCGTGACCAAGGTCGACGTCTACGGCAACCAGGATGAGCGCATCTTCGTCGAGTTCAGCCATGCCAAGCTCGCCACTCTTGGCATCACGCCGCAGGCGCTGTTCGATTCGCTGGCCAAGCAGAACAACGTGACGCCGGCCGGCACGGTCGAGACCTCCTCTCAACGCGTGCCGCTGCGCGTCACCGGTGCGCTCGACGGCGCCAAGGCCGTCGCCGAAACTCCGGTCGAGAGCAATGGTCGCGTGTTCCGCCTCGGCGACATCGCCACCGTCACCCATGGCTACGTCGACCCGCCGAGCTTCATCGTGCGCCAGGAAGGCAAGGCCGCGATCGGCATCGGCGTCGTCACCGCCAAGGGCGCCAACATCCTCGATCTCGGCAAGGAGGTCGAGAAGGCGACGGCTGAATTCATGAAGGCGGTGCCGCAGGGCGTCGACATCAAGCTGATCGCCGACCAGCCCAAGGTGGTCGAGCACGCCGTCAGCGAATTCGTGCACTCCTTCATGGAAGCCCTCGTCATCGTGCTGTTCGTGTCGTTCCTGGCGCTCGGCTGGCGCACGGGCATCGTGGTCGCGCTGTCAGTGCCGCTGGTGCTCGGCATCGTCTTCGTCGTCATGAACACGATGTCGCTCGACCTGCACCGCATCACGCTCGGTGCGCTGATCATCGCGCTCGGCCTGCTGGTGGATGACGCCATCATCGCTGTCGAGATGATGGTGGTGAAGATGGAGCAGGGCTGGGACCGCATGCGTGCGGCGTCCTTTGCCTGGGAATCCACTGCGTTTCCGATGCTCACGGGAACGCTGGTCACGGCCGCTGGCTTCCTCCCCATCGGCTTTGCCAATTCCGCGGTCGGCGAATATGCCGGCAGCATCTTCTGGATCGTGGCGATCGCGCTGGTCGCGTCCTGGTTCGTGGCGGTGATTTTCACGCCCTATATCGGCGTCATGTTGCTGCCCAACATCAAGGTGCACCACAATCACGATCCGCACGCGGTCTACGAGACCCGCATGTATCGGGGCCTGCGCGCCATCGTGCAGTGGTGCGTCAATCACCGCATCACCGTGGTGGCTGCGACCGTCGGTGTCTTCATCGCGTCGATCGTCGGATTCGGCCACGTCCAGCAGCAGTTCTTCCCGCTGTCGGAGCGCCCCGAGCTGTTCCTCCAGCTTCGCCTGCCCGAGGGCACCGCCTTCAACGTCACGGAAAAGGCGGTGAAGAAGGCCGAGACCATGCTCAAGGACGACAAGGACATCGAGACCTACACGGCCTATGTCGGGCAGGGCTCGCCGCGCTTCTGGCTCGGCCTCAATCCGCAGCTTCCGAACGAGGCTTTTGCCGAAATCGTCATCGTCGCAAAGGGCGTCGAGGCACGCGAGCGTATCAAGGCCAAGCTTGAAAACGCCGTTGCCGACGGCGCGCTCAACGAGGCCCGCGTGCGCGTCGACCGCTTCAATTTCGGTCCCCCCGTCGGTTTCCCCGTGCAGTTTCGCGTCATCGGCCCCGATGCCAACAAGGTGCGCGAGATCGCCTACCAGGTCCGCGACGTCATGCGGCAGAACAAGAGTGTCAAGGACGTCCAGCTCGACTGGAACGAGCAGTCGCCTTACCTCAAGCTCGTCGTCGACCAGGATCGCGCCCGCGCCATGGGCCTGACCCCGCAGGACGTGTCGCAGGCGCTGTCGATGCTGATCTCGGGCTCACAGGTGACGACCGTGCGCGACGGCATCGAGAAGGTCGGTGTGGTCGCGCGCGCCGTCTCGTCCGAGCGGCTCGACCTCGGTGCAGTCGGCGATCTCACCATCACCTCGCGCAACGGCGTGGCCGTGCCGCTGCAGCAGATCGCCAAGATCGAGTATGCCCACGAGGAGCCGATCATGTGGCGGCGTAACCGCGACATGGCGATCACCGTGCGCTCCGACGTCGTCGACGGCGTGCAGGCGCCCGACGTCACCGGGCAGATCGCGCCGAAGCTAAAGGCAATCAAGGACAACCTCGAGCCGGCCTACCGCATCGAGGCGGGCGGCGCGTTCGAGGAGTCGGCCAAGGGCAACGCCTCGATCTTCATTCTCTTCCCGCTGATGGTTATGGTGATGCTGACGCTGCTGATGTTCCAGCTGCAGAGCTTCTCGCGCCTGATCCTGGTGTTCCTGACCGCGCCGCTCGGCATTGTCGGCGCCTCCTTCGGGCTCAACATCGCCAACGCCCCGTTCGGCTTCGTGGCGCTGCTCGGCCTGATCGCGCTCGCCGGCATGATCATGCGCAACGCGGTCATCCTGGTGGACCAGATCGAGACCGACGTCTCGCACGGCCTGACCCGCCGCGAGGCGATCGTGGAGGCCACCGTCCGCCGGGCTCGTCCGGTGGTGCTGACGGCGCTTGCCGCCATCCTCGCCATGATCCCGCTGTCGCGCTCGGCGTTCTGGGGACCGATGGCGATCACCATCATGGGCGGATTGTTCGTTGCGACCTTCCTGACGCTGCTGTACCTGCCGGGCCTCTACGCCCTCTGGTTCCGCAAGAGCCTGGACGAGGCGGGCACCCCCGAGCAGCCTGCCGCGCCGCAGCATGGGAGCGATGACCAGAACGCAATTCCGCTTGCTGAGGCGGCTGAATAAGTGAAGATGAACTGCTGATTGACGAGTCCTGACAGATGACACTGGTTTCGGAACATATCGAAGGGGACACCCGGGATCGTATTCTTGAGGTGGCCGAGCGGCTGTTCCGCCAGATCGGTTATCTCAAGACCACGGTCGGGGACATCGCCAAGGAGCTCAAGATGAGCCCCGCCAACGTCTATCGCTTCTTCGAATCGAAGAAGGCGATTCATCAGGCGGTGGCCCGTTCGCTGATGGGCGAGGTCGAGCTGGAAGCGCAACGGATCGTGGCGAGGCCCGGTCCGGTACTGCCGCGCTTCCGCGAACTGCTCACCACCATCAATCGCATGAACACCGAGCGCTATGTCGGCGACAATAAGCTGCACGAGATGGTCGAGATCGCGATGCAGGAGGACTGGGACGTCTGCGTCAACCACATGGAGTGCATTGCCGGGGTCATCGGCCAGATGATCGCGCAAGGCGCGGCTTCGGGCGAGTTCGAGGCGCCGGACCTGCAATTGGCGGCGCTGTGCGCCTGCACCGCGATGATGCGCTTTTTCCACCCCCAGATGATCGCCCAGTGCGCCACCAAGCCAGGCCCGACCATCGACCAGATGATCGATTTCGTCATCGCGGGATTGTCCCCGCGCCACTGACGCGGCGTCGGATTTCCTCCTATAAGCAGGCTGACCGCCCCGGAATAACGGCTGGCGGCTCGCAAGGACGGATCAACACACTCCGTCATTGCGAGCGCAGCGAAGCAACCCAGACTGTCTCCGCAGAGGGATTCTGGATTGCTTCGCTGCGCTCGCAATGACGAGAAGGAAAAGCGCGTGACCGACAAAGACCTGCACTTCTACGAGCCCGCCAAGGGCCATGGCCTCAAGCACGATCCCTTCAACGCCATCGTCGCGCCGCGGCCGATCGGCTGGATTTCGTCGCGCGACACCAAGGGCCACGTCAACCTCGCGCCCTACAGCTTTTTCAACGCGTTCTGCTATGTCCCCCCGATCATCGGCTTCTCCTCCACCAACTGGAAGGACACGGTCGCGAACATCCAGCAGACCGGCGAGTTCGTCTGGAATCTCGCCACCATGGACCTGGCCAGGCAGATGAACGCGACTGCGGCCCACGTTGGTCCTGAGGTCGACGAGTTCGAGGTCGCCGGCCTCACCGCCGTGCCCGGCAGGCTCGTCAACGTGCCGCGCGTCGGCGAGAGTCCGGTCGCGTTCGAGTGCAAGGTGTCCGATATCGTCCGGCTCAAGGGCGCCGACGGCAAGGAAGCCAACGCCTGGCTGACGCTCGGCGAGGTCGTCGCCGTTCACATCGACAAGGCCGTGATCGAGGACGGCGTCTACCAGACCGCCGCCGCCCGACCGATCGTCCGCGCCGGCCGCAGCGGTGATTATTTCGAGATCAAGCCGGAAAACATGTTCGAGATGGTCCGGCCGGATTAGACCGGCCGACCTCGAAGCCTAGCCCCTTCCCGGAACTGCCCCCACGCCTTGGCCGTTATGGCCCTGGGCGGCTGCCCGGCCGCGTCAATTCGCGTCTTTTCGCAGGCGAAGTGTTCACCGCCGCCGGCCACTTTCCGTTAAAATGCCCGATCACCGCGCCGATGCATGAGGTCCGCCATGAGCTTCCGCCGCGACACTTTGACAAAGCCGATTTTCTCCTGGGCGCGCGGCGTGCTGCCGGCGATGTCGGACACCGAGCGCGAGGCGCTGGAGGCCGGCGACGTCTGGTGGGACGCCGATCTCTTTACCGGCAACCCTGATTGGTCGAAGCTGCTGAAGGTCCCGCAGGCAACGCTGACCGAAGAGGAGCAGGCGTTCCTCAATGGCCCCGTCGACGAGCTCTGCGCCATGCTCGATGAATGGAAGATCTTTTGGGAATGGCGCGACCTGCCGCCCGATGTCTGGCACTTCATCAAGCGCGAAAAATTCTTCGGCATGATCATTCCGAAGGAGTTCGGCGGCCTCGGCTTCTCGCCCTATGCGCATTCGGAAGTGGTGCGCAAGATCTCGACCCGCTCGATCGCGGCCGCGGTGACGGTGATGGTGCCGAACTCGTTGGGTCCCGGTGAGCTCCTGATGCACTTCGGCACCAAGGAGCAGCAGCAGCGCTGGCTGCCGCGTCTTGCCGACGGCCGCGACATTCCCTGCTTCGGCCTCACCAGCCCCGAGGCCGGCTCTGATGCCGCCTCGATGGTCGACACCGGCATCATCTGCAAGGGCACCTTCGAGGGCCAGGAGGTGCTGGGTCTGAAGCTCAACTGGCACAAGCGCTACATCACGCTCGGTCCGGTCGCGACGCTGCTTGGCCTCGCCTTCAAGGCCTATGACCCCGATCATCTCGTCGGCGATCAGGAGGAACTCGGCATCAGCGTGGCGCTGATCCCGACCAACCTTCCCGGCGTCGAAATCGGCAAACGCCATCTGCCGTCGATGCAGGTGTTCCAGAACGGTCCGAATTGGGGCCGCGACGTGTTCATTCCGCTCGACTACGTCATCGGCGGCCAGGCGCGGCTGGGGCAGGGCTGGAAGATGCTGATGACGGCGCTCGCCGCCGGCCGCGGCATCTCGTTGCCGTCGCTCTCCGCCGCCGGCGCCGCCTATGCCGCCCGCACCACCGGCGCCTACGCACGCATCCGCGAGCAGTTCGGCATCTCGATCTCAAAATTCGAAGGCGTCGAGGAGCCGCTCGCGCGTATCGTCGCGACCGCCTATCAGCTCGATGCTGCGCGACGGCTGACCTGCGCCGCGCTGAATGCCGGCATCCATCCCGCCGTCATCTCGGGAATCATGAAGCTGCACGCGACCGAGCGGATGCGCACCGCGGTCGACGACGCCATGGACATCCATGGCGGCAAGGCCGTGATCGACGGTCCGCAAAACTATCTCGGCAATCTCCACCGTGCCGTCCCTGTCGGCATCACTGTCGAGGGCGCGAATATCCTCACCCGCAATCTCATCGTGTTCGGACAGGGCGCCATCCGCGCCCATCCGTATTTACTCGACGAGATGAATGCGCTTGCCGATGCCGATCGTGAGCGCGGGCTCACCGCCTTCGACAAGACGTTCTGGAAGCATGTCGGCCACAGCTTCGAGACACTCTTGCGCGCGTTCGGCCGGAGCTGGAGCTTTGGTGTCTTCGCGCTTGCACCCGATGCGGGTGACGCCAGGCCATTCTATCGTCAGCTCTCGCGCTACTCCGCGGCGTTCGCCCTCTGCGCCGATATGGCGCTGCTGACGCTCGGCGGCGCGCTCAAGCGCAAGGAGATGCTGTCGGCGCGCTTCGGCGACATCCTGTCCGAGCTGTATCTGCTCTCGGCCGCGCTCAAACGCTGGCAGGACGAGGGCCGGCAGAAGGAGGATTTTGCCGCGCTTGAATGGTGCATGGCGACGGGCTTTCGGACTATCGAGAACCGGCTTGCCGAGATTCTCGCCAATCTGCCGAACCGCTTCGTCGCAGGCATCCTCAAATTCGTGGTCCAGCCCTTCGGCGCCCGCGTGCTGGGTCCCTCCGACCGGGTCGTGCATCAATGTGCAAGCCTCGTGCTGGAGCCGTCGGCCGCGCGCGACCGCCTCACGCCTGATCTGGCTTATGTCGATGACGATGGCGGCTTCGCCCGGCTGGAGCGCGCGTTCAACCTGGTCGCAGGCACGGACGCCATCGCCAGGCGCATGCGCGCGGCTCATGTGAGCGACTGGAAGGATGCGGTGGCCAAGGGCGTGATCACGCAGGCCGAGGGCGAGCAGCTGGCCGCGGCCCGCGAAGCGGTCACAAAAGTGATAGAGGTCGACGATTTTGCGCCGGAGGCGCTGTCGCCGATTTACAAGAAAACCGGCGACGTGCATCAGTTCTTCCAGGAACTCGGTGAACAGAGGGCGGCGAGCTGATGGCACGACCGGTTTTCATCGTCGACGGCAGCCGGACGCCGTTTCTCAAAGCACGCTCGGGGCCGGGGCCGTTCACGCCGGTCGACCTCGCGGTGCAATGCGGCCGGCCGCTGCTGGCGCGCCAGCCGTTTGCGCCTGATACATTCGACCAGGTCATCCTCGGCTGCGTCAACGTGATCGCGGACGAGATGAACCCGGCCCGCGTAGCCGCGCTCCGGCTAGGTATGGGCGAGGACATGGTCGCGTTTACCGTGCAGATCAATTGCGGATCCGGCATGCAGTCGATCGACACCGCCTACCGCTACATCCGCGAGGGCCATGCCGACATGATCCTCGCCGGCGGCACCGAGGCTTTGAGCCACGCGCCGCTGGTCTGGCCGAATTCCGGCGTGCGCTGGTTTGCCGGCCTCGCCACCGCCAAGGGCGTCGCCGCGAAGCTTGCCGCAGCCTTCAAGCTGCGGCCGCGCTATCTCAAGCCGATCATCGGGTTGGAGCGCGGGCTGACCGATCCCATTACCGATTTGAACATGGGCCAGACGGCCGAAGTCGTCGGCCATCTCTTCGGCATCACCCGCGCGCAGTCCGATGCCTATGCTGCCGAGAGCCATCGCCGGCTCGCGCATGCGCAGGCGGAAGGTTTTCTCAAGGGCGAAGTCGAAACCGCGTTCTCCCGCGACGGAAAATTCTTCGACCATGATGATGGCGTGCGTCCGGACTCGACGGCCGAGACGCTCGCTAAACTGAGACCGGTGTTCGAGCGTCCCTGGGGCCAGGTCACGGCCGGCAATTCCTCGCAGATCACCGACGGCGCGTCCTGGGTGATCCTGGCGTCCGACGAAGCGGTCGCCAAGCACAAGCTGACGCCGAAGGCCGTCATCGTCGACAGCAACTGGGCCGCACTTGATCCAAGCATCATGGGTCTCGGTCCCGTGATGTCGGTGACGCCGCTACTGAAGCGCAACGATCTCACCGTCCAGGACGTCCAGACCTGGGAGCTCAACGAGGCGTTCGCCACTCAGGTGCTCGGGTGCCTCGCGGCCTGGAATGACGACAAGTTCTGCCGTGAGATTTTGGGGCTGGACGGCGCCGCCGGCGAGATCGACCGCGAAAAACTCAATGTCGATGGCGGCGCTATCTCGCTTGGGCATCCCGTCGGCACCTCCGGCAATCGCATCGTGCTGCATCTCGTCAACACGATGAAGCGGCTCGGCACGCGGCGCGGCGTTGCCACCGAATGCATCGGCGGCGGGCTCGGCGGTGCCATGCTGATCGAGGCGGTGTGACCATGGATTCCAGGATCATGACCGCGCTCGGCGACCGCGTGCTGGAGCTCGGGCCCAAGCCCGCTGCCGATAGTCCCTACAAGCACTTCAAGCTGACGCGCGACGCCGACGGCGTTGCTTGGCTCCTGTTCGATCGCGCCGACGCCGGCGCCAACACGCTGTCCTCGGACGTGATGGAGGAGTTCGACGCCGTGCTGGCGGCGATCGAGACCGAGCGTCCGGCCGGCCTCGTGATCCGCTCCGCAAAGCCGTCCGGCTTCATCGCCGGCGCCGACGTCAACGAATTCCGTGGCGCCAGCGATGCCGGGATGGTGGAGACGCGGATCCGCGCCGCCCATGCGGTGGTCGATCATCTGGAAGCGCTGAAGCTGCCGACGGTCGCGGTGATCCACGGCTTCTGCCTCGGCGGCGGGCTCGAAGTCGCGCTCGCCTGCCAATCGCGCATCGCAATCGACGGCGCGCGCTTCGGCTTCCCTGAGGTGATGCTGGGCCTGCATCCCGGTCTCGGCGGCACCGCGCGTTTCACCGCGCTGGTCAATCCGACCCAGTCGATGGCCCTGATGCTGACCGGCCGCACCATCGATGCCCGCCGCGCCAAATCGCTCGGCCTCGTCGACACCGTGACGCAGGAGCGCCACGTTCGCAATGCCGTCAAGGATGCGCTGTTCGGCCGGCTCAAGCAGGCGCGGCCGGGTTTTCTGACGCGTGCGGCGAATTTCGGTCCGGTGCGCGGGCTGCTGGCCAGGCGGATGCGATCGGAGGCGGCGAAGGCCGCGTCCCGCGAACATTATCCTGCACCTTACGCGCTGATCGATCTCTGGGAGACCCATGGCAGCAGCAAGGCCGCGATGCTCAGGGCAGAGCAGGCCTCGTTCGCCAAGCTGATGGTGACGCCGACCGCGCAGAATTTGATCCGCGTGTTCTTCCTGCGCGAGCAGATGAAGAAGGCGGCGGGCCTCGGCAACACGATCAAGCATGTCCACGTGATCGGCGCCGGCGCCATGGGCGGCGACATCGCGGCCTGGTGCGCGGGGCAGGGGCTGCGCGTCTCGCTCGCCGACATGAAGGCGGAGCCGATCGCGGGCGCGGTCAAGCGCGCCGCCGAGCTCTACGGCAAGATCATCCGCAAGCCGACCGAGGTGCGCGACGCGCTCGATCGCCTGATCCCCGACATCGACGGGGAGGGCGTCCGCAATGCCGATCTCATCATCGAGGCAGTCCCGGAGAAGCTCGAGCTCAAGCAGAAGGTCTATGCCGGTCTCGAGCTGCGGATGAAGCCGGGCGCGATTCTCGCGACCAACACGTCGAGCATTCCGCTCCAGGATTTGCGCACCACGCTGGCGCGCCCGGAGCGGCTGGTCGGCCTTCACTTCTTCAACCCGGTGTCGCGGTTGCAACTGGTCGAAGTCGTCAGCCATGACGGTAACGATACGCAGGTGCTGAAGGAGGCCATCGCCTTCGTCGGCGCGATCGATCGGCTGCCGCTGTCGGTGAAGAGCTCGCCGGGCTTCCTCGTCAACCGCGCGCTGACGCCCTACATGCTGGAAGCGATGGTGATGCTGGACGAGAAGATCGACCAGCGCCTGATCGACGCCGCGGCGGAGCAGTTCGGCATGCCGATGGGGCCGATCGAACTGGCCGACCAGGTCGGGCTCGACATATGTCTCGACGTCGGCGACATGCTGCGCAGCAAGTTCGGCAATCTGCTGCCGCCGACGCCGGCATGGCTGCGCGAGAAGGTCGCCAAGGGCGAGCTCGGCCGCAAGACCGGCAAGGGCTTTTACGTCTGGCGCGATGGCAGGGCCGAGAAGGCGCCGTTGCCCGAGACTGGTCCGCGCGTCACAGACCAGATGATCGACCGCCTGGTGCTGCCGATGTCCAATGTCTGCGTCGCGGCGCTTCGCGAGGGTATCGTCGATGACGCCGACATGGTCGACGGCGCCATGATCTTCGGCACCGGTTATGCACCGTTCCGTGGCGGTCCGTTGAACTATGCGCGCACGCGTGGCGTGGATCATGTCGTATCCACCTTGCGCGCGCTGGCCGGAAGATTCGGCGAGCGCTTTGCGCCGGATCCGGGCTGGGATAATTTCAAGTGAATAGTTTCAAGTGAGCAATCCTCAAGTGAGAGTGGTATGGACGAACAAGCCAATGCCGGGCCGGGCGGCGATCTCTGCATTCGCACGCTGGCGATGCCTGCCGACACCAACGCAAACGGCGACATCTTCGGCGGCTGGCTGCTCAGCCAGATGGACGTCGGGGGCGGCGTGTTTGCGTCAAAGGTCGCGAAGTCGCGCACTGTGACTGTCGCCATCGAGGCGATGAACTTCCGCAAGGCCGTCTATGTCGGCGATCTCGTTTCGGTTCACGCCAATCTCGTTCGCGTCGGGCGCACGTCTGTCACCGTGCATCTGGAAGCATGGGCGCTGCGCCGCGGCGAGCAGCAGCCGTTCCTCGTCACCGACGGCAACTTCACCTACGTCTCGATCGACGAGCACGGCCGCCCGCAGCCGGTTCGCCCGACCGGCACCGCGATCGCGACGTAATCGCGCGCGGCGTTGCGCCTCATCTCAGGTGCGTCGCCGCCAAACGCGGCGCGACTGAGTCACGGCGCCGCGGCTTTGCCAAGAACCAGTCATAAAACGGATGAGGTCCCGGCGTACTCAATCGCGTGTCGATCCGGGGTGGAAACGGCGTCAAAATGCCCAGGAACCTTTGGGCAGAACTGCCGTTATTTGCCCGCACTGAGGAATCCACGGACCATGCCGGACAGCTACATCATCGAAGTCGATTCGCAGACCGCAGGTATCGTCGTTCGTTCCCAGGGAGGCTACTGCTTTTTCGCCTCATCCAACCGCTTCAACCGTCTCGAAGGCCAGCTCTTCCGCAACGCCCGGGAAGCCGAGCGCGCAGCGCGCAAGCTGGTTAACGGTGATGTGAAGGAAGCGGCGTAGTAGTCCCGCTGGTCATTCCGCGCCGCGCGTAGCGCGAGAGGTGGGAATCTTTTGCCGCCAGCTCTGCCTTCCCTTCTCCCCTTGCGGGAGAAGGTGGCGCGAAGCGCCGGATGAGGGGTCGCCTCCGCGAATTCCAACGCGAGAGGTCAATCTGCGGAGAGAAACCCCTCACCTAACTTCGCTTCGAGCAGTTACCCTCTCCCGCGAGGGGAGAGGGTAAGAACTCGAATCACAACTTCGTCGCCGCCCGCGAGAGCAGCTTCCAGTCGTCGCCCTGCTTCTGCCAGTTCATCAGGATGTGAAGGTTGGTCGGCACTTTTTTCCCATCGGCCGCCATCTCCTGTTCCGCCACCCAGTGGAAACGCACGATCGCAGCGGGGCCGACGACCTTGATGGTCGGGTCCTTGTATTCGATCGACAGGAATTTGGATTTGCCGTCGGTGGCGTTGGCGACGAAGGTCGCCTTGTCCTCGACCTTGCCGCTGGAATGGCTGTAGCTCACCTCGTCGGCGCAGAGTGCGCCGAGCGCCTTGGCATCGGCCGCGATCTGGGCGAGACGGAACGCCTCGACCTTCTTCGCCACGGCTTCCTCGTCCGCCGATGCCGCCAGCACCGGTGTCGTGAGCGCTGAAACTGCAAGCGTGGAGACGGCAAGAGCTGGGACGGCAAGAGTCGAGAGAGCCAGATCGCGTCGGTTGATCGTCATCGTTTCCTCCTTTTTGATCTTGCATGGAGTGTTGCAGCCGCGGGCGACTTTGTCGAGTGTCGCGTAGTGGTCATGCGCGTGCGTCATTGCGCGATTGGCGCTGTATTGATACGGCTTTCGTATTGATGCGTCATCTATTCGGGAAAGTACGGACATGATCGATGCTATCGGCAGGGAGGCGGGAAGGGCGTTGCTGTTCGACATCGACGGTACGCTCGCCAACACCGATCCGCTGCACCTGAAAGCCTTCAACCAGGTGCTCGGCCCTCGCGGCCATATCTTCGATCACGCGCGCTTCTCCAGGGAGCTGCAAGGCTTCGCGAATATAGCGATCGGCGAGCGCTTTCTGCCTGATGAGGCGCCGGAACGGCGTGCCTCGATCCTCGATGAGAAGGAGGAAGTCTTCCGTACGCTGGTCGCCGGGCAGATCGAGCCGCTGCCGGGCCTGATGGCGCTGCTCGACAGGGCGGATGCGGCCGGTATTCCCATGGTTGCCGTGACCAACGCCCCGCGGCTGAATGCGGAGCTGCTGCTGTCCGGCCTCGGCATCACGCACCGCTTCAAGGCGCTGGTGATCGGCGCCGAGCTTTCGCACGGCAAGCCGCATCCGCTGCCTTATCAGGAAGGGTTGCGCTTTGCCGGCGCCAGCGCGATGGCCTCGATCGCGTTCGAGGACTCCCGCACCGGCGTGCAGTCGGCCGTAGCGGCCGGCATTCCGACCATCGGCATCCGGACCAGCCTCAGCCATGCTGATCTCGTCGCCGCCGGGGCTGTCGCTTCCGCCAGCGCCTTCGACGATCCGGACCTGCTAACGCGCCTCGCCGCTGCCATGGCGTGGTGAGGACCTTCGTCCGTTAACCGTGATCGGCGCGCGCATTGACCGAACGCGCGAACCGCCGCACCATGCAGCTTCCTGACTTGAGGCCATCGTCGTGACCGGATTGACCCATCGCCAAGCCGAAATCCTCAACATTGCGCGGGCCTCGGGCCGCGTCATGGTCGAGGAGCTGGCGCGCAGGTTCGAGGTTTCGGCGCAGACCATCCGCAAGGATCTCAACGATCTCTGCGAGCGCCGCTCGCTGACCCGCATCCATGGCGGCGCCATCATCGCCTCCGGCGTCGAAAACCTCGCCTATGAGGCGCGGCGCTTCGTCGCCGCCGACGAGAAGAAGGCGATTGGAGCTGCGGCCGCCTCCCTGATCCCGAACGGCTGCTCGCTCTTCATCAACATCGGCACCACGACCGAGGAGGTCGCGAGCGCGCTGACCTCGCACGAGGATCTCCTCGTCATCACCAACAATCTGAACGTCGCCATGCTGCTCTACCGCCATCCCCGCATCGAGGTGGTGGTCGCCGGCGGCACGGTACGACGCGCCGACGGTGCGGTGGTCGGCTCGACCGCGACGCAGCTGATCGGCCAGTTCAAGGTCGACTACGCCATCATCGGGGCGTCCGCGATCGACGAGGAGGGCGCGCTGCTCGACTTCGACTATCGCGAGGTGCAGGTGGCGCAGGCCATCATCGCCAACGCCCGCAGCGTCATGCTGGTCGCGGACTCGACCAAGCTCCGCCGCAGCGCGCCGGTGCGCATCGCACATATCAGCCAGATCCAGACCTTCGTCACCGACCAGGAATTGCCCGAGCGCCTCGCCACCATCTGCCACGGCAAGGGCATCGAGGTGATGGCGGCGATGCCGAAGGCGGCGGACATGGATGATGCGGCAGCGGACCCGCCGCAGGAAGCGGCACCCGTCGTGCGCCTGCGATAACGGCGGGTTCTTAGCTGGCTGCCTGTTCCCACGGGTTTATCAGCGGCACGCCGGTCGGTTCGAAGTCGCCCACATTGCGCGTAACGATCGTCAAGCCGTGAACAAGGGCGGTTGCTGCAATGAGAGCGTCGCGTTCGGCCCGTGGGTTGGGAACGTGAAGTTGCGCGCAGCGCAGCGCGACGGCGGTATCAACGGCCAGGATTCGATTTTCAAAGCGAGCCAGAATGTGATTGTCGATCCAAGCTCGCAGGACTGCACCTCGCGCGGCGTCTTTGCGCTCGATCAGGCGTGCTCCGAGTTCGATTTCTAATATCGAGATGGCGGAAATGAAGAAGTCCGCCGCCGGACTTGCATTGGCCCATGCTGCGACATTGCGATGAGCTTTATCTGGCCGCCTCAGTTCGGAAATTACATTGGTGTCCAGCAGAAACATCAGTCGAGATCAGCGGGCTTGAAAATTCGGCCGGCAACGCGGGGCGGATCGAAATCGAAGTCCGTCTCTGCCTGCCCCAATGCTTCAGCAAGGCTCATGTGCCCGCCAGTCAGACGCAAATAGTCTTCGATCGTCAGCAGGACATGGGCGGGCCGACCGCGGTCAGTAATAAAGACCGGTCCCCGCGAAGCTGCTTTTTTTGCGCCGCTGGTATCGTGATTGAACTCTCGGCTGGTGAGACTGGTCACCATTGTTTGCGCCTCCTGATCGGCCGTATTCCCTGATGGATCATATGTAGGCACGTAACTACATTCAAGCCTTTGGAGCGTCGCTCGTCCGCGGCTCTGCCCGAGGCGGTGCTGTTTTTTCGTTCGCGCTGCCCACTTAAAAGTTCCGCTTTCACTTCCTTCCTCCCCTCTTTCATCTTGCTTTCGTTTTCTGGTGTGATCTAATCAAAAGCGAAAGTAACCGCTCGATTGAACGGGCGGTCGCCGGGGGATGCGTCTGTTGGAGCGTATTTTCGACCTCGCCATTATCGGAGGCGGTGTTAACGGCTGCGGCATCGCGCGCGACGCGGTGGGCCGTGGCAACACGGTTTTCCTGTGCGAAATGAACGATCTGGCGAGCGGGACGTCGTCCTGGTCGACCAAGCTGGTGCATGGCGGCCTGCGCTATCTCGAATATTACGAGTTTCGGCTGGTCCGCGAGGCGCTGATCGAGCGCGAGATTCTCTGGGGCATCGCGCCCCACATCATTCGCCCCCTGCGTTTCGTTTTGCCGCACCATGCGGGCCTGCGGCCGGCCTGGCTGCTGCGCCTCGGCCTCTTCCTCTATGACCACATCGGCGGCCGTCATCTGTTGCCGGCGACGCGCTCGGTCGACCTTGGGCGCGACGAGGTCGGCCGCCCGCTGATCCCGAACCGCTACGGCCGCGCGTTCGAATATTCCGACTGCTTCGTCGACGACGCCCGTCTCGTCGTGCTCAACGCGCGCGATGCCGCCGACAAGGGCGCCGAGATTCGCACCCGCACGCGCGCGACGGATATCAAACAGTCAGACGGCATCTGGACCGTCAGCATGATCGACACGCTGACCGGCGCGCGTTCGTCGATCCAGGCTCGTGCGCTGGTCAATGCCGGCGGTCCCTGGGTCGAGGATGTGCTCGGCCGCGGCGCCGGCGTCAACGCCAAAGCCAAGGTGCGCCTGGTGCAAGGCTCGCACATCGTGGTCAAGAAGCTCTACGACCACGACCGCGCCTACATGTTCCAGAATGCCGACGGCCGCATCATCTTCGTCATTCCCTATCAGGACGATTTTACGCTGATCGGCACCACCGACCGCGACTATGACGGCGATCCCGCCAAGGTGAAGGCGACGGCCGAGGAGATCCAGTATCTCTGCACGGCGGCGAGCGAATATCTGGCCAAGCCTGTCACGCCCGACGACGTGGTCTGGACCTATTCCGGCGTGCGTCCGCTCTACGACGACGGCGCCAGCGAAGCCAAGGCCGCGACGCGCGACTATGTGTTCGAGCTCGACACGCCCGGCGGCGTGCCGCTGCTGTCGATCTATGGCGGCAAGATCACGACCTACCGCCGCCTCGCCGAGGAGGCGCTGGAACGGCTCGCGCCCTATCTTCGCAGTGCGAAAGCGCGCGAAGGCTGGACCGGCAAATGGCCGCTGCCCGGCGGCGACATGGGCGTGTCCGATGTCGATGGCCTGATCGCCGAGCTTCAGCGCGGCTATCCCTTCCTCAGCCACGAGCATGCGCGGCGCCTCGCGCGCGCCTATGGCACGAGGGCGGTCAAGCTGCTTGGGGATGCGAAATCGGCGGCCGATCTCGGCCAGGCCTTCGGTGCGACGCTGACCGAGCGCGAAGTCCGCTATCTCATGGCCAACGAATGGGCCGTTACCGCCGACGACGTCGTCTGGCGCCGTTCCAAGCTCGGCCTGCGACTAAGTGCCGACGAGATCGCGGCGCTTGACGACTGGATCAGGACCCACGCCGTGCAGCAAAGTCCCCTGCTGGAAGCCGGAGGACGCCCATGACAGTGACACTCGACCACGTGACCCGGACTGTCGACGGGATCCCACATATCCGCGACGTCTCGCTGACGCTCGAGAGCGGCACGCTCAACGTGCTGCTCGGGCCGACGCTGTCGGGCAAGACCTCGATCATGCGGCTGCTCGCAGGCCTGGACAAGCCGACATCGGGCAAGCTGCTGGTCAATGGCAAGGACGTCACCGGTGTCGACGTGCGCCAGCGCTCGGTCGCCATGGTCTATCAGCAGTTCATCAACTACCCTTCGCTGTCGGTCTACGAGAACATCGCTTCGCCGTTGCGCGTGCAGGGCAAGCCGCGCGCCGAGATCGAAGCCCGTGTCGCGGAAGCCGCCCGGCTGCTCAGGCTTGAGCCGTTCCTGAAGCGCACGCCGCTCCAGCTTTCCGGCGGCCAGCAGCAGCGAACTGCGATGGCGCGCGCGCTAGTGAAGGGCGCCGACCTCGTGCTGCTCGACGAGCCGCTCGCCAATCTCGACTACAAGCTGCGCGAGGAGCTGCGCACCGAGCTGCCGCGCATCTTCGAGGCATCCGGCGCGATCTTCGTCTATGCCACCACCGAGCCGACCGAGGCGCTGCTGCTTGGCGGCAACACGGTGTGCATGTGGCAGGGAGAGGCGCTCCAGATCGGCGAGACGCCGAAGGTCTACCGCCGCCCGCAGACCTTGCGCGTCGCGCAGGTGTTCTCCGATCCGCCGCTCAACCTCGTCGGCATCGAGAAGAAGAACGGTTCCGTGCAATATGCGGGCGGCGTTGCGGCGCCGGCGTCCGGTCTCTATTCCTCGCTCGCGGACGGCGCCTATCGCGTCGGATTTCGCGCCCATCAGCTCGTGCTTGCCAATGGCGAGACCGACCGACACGCCTTCCATGCCACGGTAACGGTGACCGAGATCACCGGTTCGGAGAGTTTCGTGCATCTGACCCGCGACGGATCAAACTGGGTGGCGGTGCTGCATGGCGTACACGAGTTCGAGCCCGGCCAGACCCTCGATGCCGTGCTCGATCCCAACGACGTCTTCGTTTTCGATGCGGCAGACCGTTTGGTTGCCGCTCCTAGTCCCATAGCGTTTTCAAGCGAAGTGCCGAGCGGTTCGCGTGAAGAAAACGCGTCAAAGAAAAAAGCCTGAGGGAGGTGCGACATGGCCCGCATTGACCTCGTCGATCTCGCGCACTCCTACGGCGGCAATGATGCGCCGCAGGACAGTTTTGCACTGAAGCCCGTCACCATGACCTGGCGGCAGGGCGGCGCCTACGCGCTGCTCGGGCCGTCCGGCTGCGGCAAGACCACGCTGCTCAACGTCATCTCCGGCATCATCACGCCGTCGCGGGGCAAAATCCTGTTCGACGGCGAGGACATCACACCGCTGTCAACCCAGAAGCGCAACATCGCCCAGGTATTCCAGTTTCCGGTGATCTACGACACCATGACGGTGGGGCAGAATTTGGCGTTCCCTCTGAAGAACCGCGGCGTGCCGAAGGCCGAGATCGACAAGCGCGTCGCCGAGATCGGCCGCCTGCTCGACCTCGAGCCCTATCTGAACCGCAAGGCGACGCGGCTCACGGCCGATGCCAAGCAGAAGATCTCGCTCGGCCGCGGCCTCGTTCGCTCCGACGTCGCCGCCGTGCTGTTCGACGAGCCGCTCACCGTGATCGACCCCGAGCTGAAATGGCAGCTCCGCTCCAAGCTGAAGGCGCTGCATCGCGAGCTCGACTTGACGATGATCTACGTCACCCACGACCAGACCGAAGCGCTGACCTTTGCCGACACCGTGGTGGTCATGCATGACGGCCGGGTGGTGCAGAGCGGCACGCCGGCCGAGCTGTTCGACAAGCCGGCGCATACCTTCGTCGGCTACTTCATCGGCTCGCCCGGCATGAACATCCTGCCGGCCGAGGTGAGGGGCCGTGAGGCCAAGATCGGCGGTCATGTGATCGCGCTCAACCGCAGCTACGACAAGCTGCCTGGTGGCGCGAAGATCGAGATCGGCGTCCGTCCGGAATTCGTCGAGGCCGTCGCGCCTGCGCCCGGCCTGCTCAGTGCGAAGATCGAACGCGTCGACGACCTCGGCCGCATTCGCTTCGCGCGTGCGCGGCTCGGTGATGCAAAGCTCGCGGCCCGCGCACCGGCCGGCTTCACCAGCCCGGATGGCACGGCCGGCTTGAAATTCGACCCGTCACACGTCCACGTCTATGCCGACAGCCTTCTGGTGGAGGGAGCCGCCTGATGGACAAGACCGTCAACCAAAAAGCCTGGTTCCTGGTGCTGCCGGTGTTCCTGGTCGTCGCCTTCTCGGCAGTGCTGCCGTTGATGACGGTGGTGAACTATTCGATGCAGGACACCTTCGGCAACAACCAGTTCTTCTGGAACGGTGTCGGCTGGTTCAAGGAGTTGCTCGATCCTTCGACCGACCTCGGCGGCCGCTTCCTCGCTTCGCTTGGCCGCAATTTGTTCTTTTCCCTGGTGATCCTCGCGATCGAGGTGCCGCTCGGCATCATCGTCGCGTTGTCGATGCCGCGCCAGGGCTGGACGGTTGCAGCCTGCCTCGTCATCCTCGCGCTGCCGCTGCTGATCCCGTGGAACGTGGTCGGCACGATCTGGCAGATCTTCGGCCGTCCCGACATCGGCCTGCTCGGCTATGTCCTCAATGCCATCGGCATCGACTACAATTACGTGTCCAATGACATCGACGCCTGGGTCACCGTCATCGTGATGGACGTCTGGCACTGGACCAGCCTGGTCGCGCTGCTGTGCTACGCCGGTCTGAAGTCGATTCCCGAAGCCTATTACCAGGCGGCGCAGATCGACGGCGCCTCGCGCTGGGCCGTGTTCAAGGCGATCCAGCTGCCGAAGATGAACCGCGTGCTGCTGATCGCGGTGCTGCTGCGCTTCATGGACAGTTTCATGATCTACACCGAGCCGTTCGTGGTGACGGGCGGCGGCCCCGGCAATTCGACGACTTTCGTGTCGATCGAGCTGGTCAAGATCGCGCTCGGCCAGTTCGACCTCGGCAAGGCCGCCGCGCTGTCGCTGGTCTACAACCTCATCATCCTGATCGTCTGCTGGATCTTCTACACCGTCATGACCAATGCCGGCGCCGACCGGAAATCGCATGAAGGAGCCGTGTGATGCACTCGATCCCCGGCCGTCGCCTCATCATGGCGCTGTTCTTGATCTTCCTGCTGTTGCCGATCTACTGGCTCGTCAACATGAGCTTCAAGACCAACGCCGAGATCGTCTCGACGATGACGCTGTGGCCGCACGCCCCGACGCTCCAGCACTACAAGCGCATCTTCACCGACGAGAGTTGGTATTCCGGCTATATCAACTCGCTGGAATATGTCGTCCTCAACACCATCATCTCGATCTCGGTGGCGCTGCCGGCAGCCTACGCGTTCTCGCGCTACCGCTTCCTCGGCGACAAGCATCTGTTCTTCTGGCTGCTGTCGAACCGCATGGCGCCCGCCGCGGTCTATGCCCTGCCGTTCTTCAACCTCTATTCGGCGATCGGGCTGTTCGATACGCCCTGGGCGGTCGCGCTCGCGCACTGCATCTTCAATGTCCCACTGGCGGTGTGGATCCTGGAAGGCTTTGTCTCCGGCGTGCCGCGCGAGATCGACGAGACCGCCTTCCTCGACGGCTATTCCTTCCCGCGCTTCTTCCTCAAGATCCTGGTGCCGTTGATTGCGAGCGGCATCGGCGTCGCCGCCTTCTTCTGCTTCATGTTCTCCTGGGTCGAGCTGCTGCTCGCGCGCACGCTGACCTCGGTCTCGGCCAAGCCGATCGCGGCGATCATGACGCGCACGGTGTCGGCCGCGGGCATGGACTGGGGCCTGCTGGCGGCAGCCGGCGTGCTGACGATCATCCCGGGCGCACTCGTGATCTGGTTCGTCCGCAATTACATCGCGAGCGGCTTCGCGCTCGGTCGGGTTTAGGGAGGCGTCAATGGAGTCGATTGCATGGATGGCCTGGACGCCGCCGACGGCGATCTTCTTTGTCGCGCTGGCCTGCACGCTGGCCGTGATGACCTGGCTCGGGGTGGCTTATCCGGAAGCCGAGCGCGTCGGCGTGCTGCGCATCCCGACCACGCGCGGCGACCGCCTGTTCATCTCCCTGATCACGGCGGCGGTCATCCACTTGCTGTGGATCGCCTTCGCCGGCACCGACGCTCTCGCCACGCTGCCGATCGGCGAGGACGGACTTGAAATTTCGCGCCTTTGGATCGCATCAGGAATTTCGCTGGCCACGGCCGTACTCATTTTCCGCACGGTCTAGCCCGCGAAGGAACGGCCAGATCCGGGACCAACCCGGGCCTGTAAAAAGTTTGTCGCTGCAACGGAGGAATAACATGCGGCAGTTTAGGAGAAGGGAACGTCCATTGACCAAGAATAGCTTTCTGACGATGTCCAGCGTCGCCGCCATCGTCGCGGTGTCGCTGGCCGTCTCGGCGCCGGTGCGCGCCGCCGACGACGCCGCGATCCAGAAGTGGATCGCGGAATTCCAGCCCTCGACGCTGTCGAAGGACGAGCAGAAGAAGGAGCTGGAGTGGTTCGCCAAGGCCGCCGAGCCCTTCAAGGGCATGGAGATCAACGTGGTCTCCGAAACCATCACGACCCACGAATACGAGTCGCAGACGCTGGCCAAGGCGTTCTCCGAGCTCACCGGCATCAAGCTCAAGCACGACATCATCCAGGAAGGTGACGTCGTCGAGAAGCTGCAGACCCAGATGCAGTCCGGCAAGAACGTGTACGACGGCTGGATCAACGATTCCGACCTGATCGGCACCCACTTCCGCTATGGCCAGACCATCGCGCTGTCGGACTACATGACCGGCGAGGGCAAGGACGTCACCGACCCCATGCTCGACGTCAACGACTTCATCGGCAAGTCGTTCGGCACGGCGCCGGACGGCAAGCTCTATCAGCTGCCCGACCAGCAGTTCGCGAACCTCTATTGGTTCCGCTACGACTGGTTCACCAACGCCGACTACAAGGCCAAGTTCAAGGCCAAGTATGGCTACGAGCTCGGCGTGCCCGTGAACTGGTCGGCCTATGAAGACATCGCCGAGTTCTTCACCAACGACATCAAGGAGATCAACGGCGTCAAGGTCTACGGCCATATGGACTATGGCAAGAAGGACCCGTCGCTCGGCTGGCGTTTCACCGACGCCTGGCTGTCGATGGCCGGTAACGGCGACAAGGGCATCCCGAACGGTCTGCCGGTCGACGAATGGGGCATCCGCATGGAAGGCTGCCGTCCGGTCGGCTCCTCGGTCGAGCGTGGTGGCGACACCAACGGTCCGGCCGCGGTCTACTCGATCACCAAATACCTCGAGTGGATGAAGAAGTATGCTCCGCCGCAGGCTCAGGGCATGACCTTCTCGGAGTCGGGTCCGGTGCCGGCGCAGGGCAACATCGCCCAGCAGATGTTCTGGTACACCGCCTTCACCGCCGACATGGTGAAGCCGGGCATCGCCGTGATGAACGCGGACGGTACGCCGAAATGGCGTATGGCTCCGTCGCCGCACGGTTCGTACTGGAGGGAAGGCATGAAGCTCGGCTACCAGGACGCCGGCTCCGTGACGCTGCTGAAGTCGACCCCGGCGGATCGCCGCAAGGCAGCCTGGCTCTATCTCCAGTTCATCGTCTCCAAGACGGTGTCGCTGAAGAAGAGCCATGTCGGTCTCACGTTCATCCGTGAATCCGACATCTGGGACAAGTCGTTCACGGAGCGTGCGCCGAAGCTCGGCGGCCTGATCGAGTTCTACCGCTCGCCCGCGCGCGTGCAGTGGACCCCGACCGGCAACAACGTGCCCGACTATCCGAAGCTGGCGCAGCTGTGGTGGCAGAACATCGGCGATGCGTCGTCCGGTGCGAAGACGCCGCAAGCCGCGATGGACTCGCTTGCCGCCGCGCAGGACTCCGTCATGGAACGCCTGGAGAAGTCCGGCGTGCAGGGTGCCTGCGGTCCGAAGCTGCACAAGAAGGAGACGGCCGAGTACTGGTTCGCCAAGGCCCAGAAGGACGGCACGATTGCTCCCCAGCGCAAGCTCGCCAACGAGAAGCCGAAGGGCGAGACGGTCGACTACGACACCCTGATCAAGTCGTGGCCGGCACAGCCCCCGAAGCGCGCTTCGCTGCAGTAAGGCACATCAACATAACGACGAAAGGCCGGGAGCAATCCCGGCCTTTTTTTCTTTTTATTGTCGTGGATTTTGCTTCCACCGTCATTGCGAGCGAAGCGAAGCAATCCAGAGTCTTTCCACGGACGTAGTCTGGATTGCTTCGTCGCTTCGCTCCTCGCAATGACGGAAGGATGGAGCGACGACGACGCCTTACTCCGCCGGTTCAGCCGCCAGCGCCGGGTAGTCCGTGTATCCCTTCGCGCCACCGCCGTAGAACGTGTTCTTGTCCCAATCGTTCAGCGTCGCGCCCGTCTTCAGCCGCTCGACGAGATCGGGGTTGGAGATGAACGGCTTGCCGAAGGCGATGAGATCGGCCGCGTTCGCGTCCAGCACCTTGGTGGCGAGATCAAAATCATAGCCGTTGTTGGCGATATAGGCGCCGGGGAAGCGCTTGCGCAGGCCCGCATAGTCGAACGCCGCGATGTCGCGCGGACCGCCGGTGGCGCCCTCGACGACGTGGAGATAGACGAGCTTCAGTGCGGCGAGACCGTCGACGATATGGTCGTAGAGGGCTTGCGGGTTCGACTCCGAGATATCGTTGGCCGGTGTCACCGGGGAGATGCGCATGCCGGTGCGCTCGGCGCCGGCCTCGGCGACGACGGCCTTGGAGACTTCCAGCATCAGCCGCGCGCGGTTCTCGATCGAGCCGCCATAGGCGTCGGTCCGCTTGTTGGTGCCGTCCTTGGCGAACTGCTCGAGCAGATAGCCGTTGGCGCCGTGGATCTCGACTCCGTCGAAACCGGCCTCGAGCGCGTTCTTCGTGGCGCGCTTGAAATCGTCGATGATCCCCGGAATTTCGGAGAGCTCGAGCGCACGGGGCTCGGAGACGTCGGCGAAGCCGCCGTTGACGAAGGTCTTGCCCTTGGCGCGGATCGCGCTCGGCGCCACCGGGGCTGCGCCATTGGCCTGAAGGTCGACGTGCGAAATGCGGCCGACATGCCAGAGCTGGATGAAGATCTTGCCGCCGCGCTGGTGCACCTGATCGGTGACCTTGCGCCAGCCGGCAACCTGCTCCTTGGAGTAGATGCCGGGGGTGTCCTGGTAGCCCTGGCCCTGCTGCGAGACCTGGCTCGCTTCGGTGATCAGAAGGCCTGCGGAAGCGCGCTGGGCGTAATAGTCGGCGGCGAGGGCGCCGGGTACGAAGGTGCCGGGAACGGCCCGGTTGCGCGTCAGCGGCGCCATCACGAAACGGTTCGCAAGCGTGATCGGGCCGAGCTTGTAGGTCTCAAACAATTTGGTCGAACGGCTCATGAGAATGCTTCCAGGCGATGAGTGGTCCGGAACATTTGTGCATCGCGGCAATCAACGCAAGGGAGGAGCCATACGGAAACTGCAGGCGAGCTGCGCAGCGGAGCCGCGGAGCATAAATCATGTGCAATTTCAGCCGCGGCAGTAGATTCGATCTCCCGCCGCGGCTGCTTGAATAATCGCGTATCAGTTCGCGCCGAGGAAATCGCGCTTGCCGATCTCGACGCCGGCGTGGCGCAGAAGGCCGTGGGCGGTCGCGGCGTGGAAATAGAAGTTCGGCAGCGAGAACGCGCTCAGGAATTGCTGGCCCTTCATGGTGATGGACTTGTCGGGGCCGGCCGGGAAGGTGACGTCCCTAGTGTCGGCGCCCTCGAACTGATCGGGCTTGAACGATTTCACGTAATCGATGGTCTTTGCCAGGCGCTGCTTCAACTCGGCAAAGCTGGTCTCGGTGTCCGGTGTGGACGGCACGTCGCTATGGGTCAGCCGGGCGCAGCCTTTGGCTGCGAAATCGCTGACCAGCTGGATCTGCTTCGACAGCGGCAGCATGTCCGGAAACAGGCGGGAGCCGAGCAGGACGCTGGGGTCGACCTTCTTGGCCGCACAATGCGCCTCGGCTTTCGTGAGCAGGCCGGTCAGGCTGTTCAGCATTTGCAAATAGGCGGGAACGACGGCGTCGTAGAAGGACATGTGATGCTCGCTCTGTGGTGGGAAATCTCAGGAGAAACCTGAGCCACTCACATGGGAACCTCATGGAAAAATACAATCGCGGCAGCGGCTTGTGCAGTGCGAAAATTCTATCGGATCGTCGCCGCCGGCTGTGCCTGCGCCGTGCCACCGCGCATCCGGGCCAAAAGCTCGGCGGTGGGCCAGGAATCGGCCGGGAGACCGTATTTGATCTGCATCGCCTTCACCGCGGCGCGGCTCTGCTGGCCCAGCACACCGTCGACCTTGCCGACGTTGAAGCCGGCCTGGACCAGAAGCTGCTGCAATTGCTTGAGCTCGTTGAACGGCAGCTGCGCGACCGGTGTGGATGGCTTTCGCATCGGGGCCGCGCCCGCGATGCGGGTGGCGAGATAACCCGCGGTGGTCGAATAGATCAGCGAGTTATTCCACTCGGTGTAGGCCGCGAAATTCGGGTACGCCATGAAGGCCGGCCCGTTCCGACCCATCGGCAGCAGCACCGACGCGGCAAGATTGTCGTTCGGCAGCGGCCTCCCGTCGGGATAGGTCACCCCGAGCTGCGCCCATTTCGAGCGCGGCAGCTGCACCGCAAGGTCGGTCTGATCCCACGGCAGGTTTTGCGGCACCTTGATCTCCTCCAGCCACGGCTCGCCGCGCCGCCACTTCAATCCGTTGGCGATGTAGTTCGCGGTCGAGCCGATCACGTCGTCCTCGCTGCGGAGGAGATCGCGACGTCCGTCGCCGTCGTAGTCGACGGCATAGTTGACGTAATGCACGGGCAGGAACTGGGTCTGTCCGAGTTCGCCGGCCCAGGAGCCGACCATCTCGTCGGGATGCAAATCACCGCGGTCGATGATCTTCAGCGCGGCGATAGTCTCGTTCACGAACATCTCGGAGCGACGGCAATCATAGGCCAGCGACACCAGCGACTTCAGCGTCGGCAAATTGCCCATGTTGACGCCGAAGTCGCTCTCCAGTCCCCAGAACGCGGCGATCACCGCCGGCGGCACGCCGTATTCTTTCTCCGCGCGCGCGAACGCGGCCGCATGCTGCTTGATGTGCTGCTGGCCGTTCTGCATGCGGTAAGGCGCGGCCATGCGGCCGGCGAATTCGGTGAAGAGCTGGCCGAACACGCGCTGGCCGCGGTCGCGATTGACGATGCCCTGGTCGTAGACGAGGTAAGGCGAGGCCGCCGCGATCGTCCGCTGCGACACGCCGGCGGCAACGGCCTGCTGTTTCACGTCGGCCAGGAAGCGATCGAAGTTCGCCCCGTTGTGGCACGACGCCGCGCGCGGGGAGGGCGCGGTGGCCCGGGGGATCGCCGGCTTTGCGGCCGGCGGCGCGAACTGGGCGGAGGCGGTTGCAGACAGCGCGACAAGAGTGACGGCCACGATCGCAAATCGGGTCTGGAGCATGAGGTTTCCGGGGGGAGGGCGCGTGGGGAATCTCGCCAAAGCTTAAGGGAATTGAGCGCCTCAAACCATCCCTTCGTCATGGCCGGGCTTGTCCCGGCCATCCACGCCTTTCGGCCTTGCGTGGAGGGAGACCGTGGATGCCCGGGACAAGCCCGGGCATGACGGAAAAGCAATGTTGGTCAAGTGCCGCGGCTCCGCGACGCACCTTGAAACCTTGCACGCGGACGGGGGTCATCCCTACCTCATGCTTGCCGGCCCGCAATCCCTCCAGCGGCCACGGCCGGCCTCGGGAGACGGCCATGAACTATCTTCGTACCGCAATGCTGCTTGCAGGCCTCACCGCCCTGTTCATGGGCGTCGGCTATCTGATCGGCGGTGCCGGCGGCGCCATGATTGCGCTCGTCATTGCCGCGGCGACCAATCTCTTCACCTACTGGAACTCCGACCGGATGGTGCTGTCCATGTATGGCGCCCATGAGGTCGACCGCAGCAGCGCGCCGGAGCTGGTCGGGCTCGTGGCCGAGCTTGCGGGCCGCGCCCGCTTGCCGATGCCGCGCGTGTTCCTGATGGACGAGCCGCAGCCCAACGCCTTTGCCACCGGGCGCAATCCGGAGAATGCCGCGGTCGCGGTCACCACCGGGTTGATGCGCCAGCTCAGCCGCGAGGAGCTCGCCGGCGTGATCGCGCACGAGCTCGCTCATATCAAGCATCACGACACGCTGCTGATGACCGTGACCGCGACCATCGCGGGTGCGATCTCGATGCTGGCGCAGTTCGGCATGTTCTTCGGAGGCAACCGCGACAACAATGGTCCGGGCATCGTCGGTTCGATCCTGATGATGATCCTCGCCCCGATCGGCGCCATGCTGGTGCAGATGGCGATCAGTCGTACGCGCGAATACGCCGCGGACAATCTCGGCGCACGCATCGCCGGTCAGCCGATGTGGCTGGCATCGGCGCTGGTGAAGATCGAAGGCGCGGCGCATCAGGTCCCGAATTTCGAGGCGGAACGAAATCCCGCCACCGCGCACATGTTCATCATCAATCCGCTGTCGGGCCACGGCGTCGACAATCTGTTCGCCACCCATCCCTCGACGCAGAATCGCATCGCGGCGCTTCAGCAGCTCGCAGCCGAGCTCGGCGCGCAGGCGTCGCCGTCGGTCGGCGCCAATGAGAACTATCCGCCGCGGAGCCCGTGGGGTCGCTCGTCGTCGCGCGGGCCGTGGGGCTGACGCAGCAGCGGCTCTAATTTGCGCGCTTTGTGACCTGTCGCACACAGGACGGTCCCGGCCGGTGTTAACACCCTGCCGTGACAGTTCCTGCGAAAGGGGATGCGTGGCCGGCCCTCTGCCTGCCACCGTCGAAGATGACCAAAGCTGCAGTACCATTGTTGATCGCCCTCGGCGTGCTGATTGGCCTGTCCACGCACACCGTCGTGAATTGCGGAGACGAGGACGAGCCCGACATCTGTTCGGCGGTGATCGGCTTCTCGCCGCTGCGCGGCTCGCTGATCGCGTTCGCCTATGAGGGGCGTGGACGGATCGCGTTGCGCCATGGCGACTGGCGGCGGGCGATCGCGGATTTCGACGAGGCCATCCACCTCAATCCCAATCGCGCCTCGCTCTATCGCGATCGGGCGCTGGCGCGCCGGCAGAATGGCGATCTCGAACTTGCCATCGAGGATTACGACGAGGCGATCGCGCATGATCCCAGGCACGCCGCGCCCTATCACCAGCGCGGTCTCGCGCTTGCGGCCGCCGGCGATCTCGATCGCGCGATCCTGAGCTACAACACCGCGGTCCGCCTCGACCCCTCGGATGCGCAGCCTCGGCTTGACCGCGGCCTCGCCTTCCTCGCCCGAGGCCAACCGAATGAGGCGCGCGCCGATTTCGAGGCCGCGCTGGCGCTGCCCGCCGGCAAGGACGCCCGTACCCGCGACGCGGCACGCGCAAAGCTCGCCGAACTCGCGAGCGCCGAGCCAACCCGGCTCGCCGCGCCAGGAAGGTAGAGATATCTAGAGCTGCGTGCGCCGCTGCAACCCTCTCCCCTTGCGGGAGAGGGTGGCTCGCCGCGAAGCGGCGAGACGGGTGAGGGGTATCTCTCCGCGCGTGAGCCTGCTGCAGTTGAATTCGCGGAAACAACCCCTCATCCGGCGCTTCGCGCCACCTTCTCCCACAAGGGGAGAAGGAAGAAGGTGAGCGCCTACTTCGCCTTCTTGGCTTTGGCCTTCTTGGCCTTCTTCACCGGCTTTTCCTTGGCGGCCTTCTTCTCCACCTTCACCGCGACCGGTGTGCTGGCGGCGATCCGCATCGACCGCGCGTAGCTGTCGGCGACGTTGTCGGCGGACATCTGCAGGCGCTTGGCGGCGGCAACGGCCTGCTCCATGGTGGCCTTGGCCATCATCTTGAAGCGGTCGCCGGTCTCCTTGCCCTTGGCCTTGGCCGCAAGGCCGTTGAATCGATCCCGCCGCTCCTTGGCGCGGGTCATCAGGCCCGTATGCAGCTGTCTGGCCAGTTGCCGGATCACGACATCCAGGTCGGCGTCCGCCATGTTGTTCTATCCTCTTCGAAAACAATATCGATGCGGGCGGACTATGCAGATCGGGCCCCGCCTTGGCAATTCCCGGCCACGCGTCATCCGCAGCTTCCGGTGATCAAAACAAAAAAGCCGCGCTGCGCGCGCGGCTCTCTGCCTTGGTTTTGCGCTTTCTGTCTTACTTCAGGGAGGCGACTGGGCCGCTCGACGCTGCCGGATCGGGGTCGAAGCCGAACACGCCGACCAGATATTTGTAATAGTCCGGCAGCTTCTCCTTGAGCGCCTCGCGCGACTTCGGGTCGTGGAATTCGCTCTTGCCGGCCAGGAAGATGCTGGCGGTCACCGCAAAGAATTCCATGTGATTCTTCAGCGCGTAGGATTCCTTGGGCAGGAGATCCTTGGACTTGGCGTAGGCGTAATAGCCGATCACGCCCTTGTTGGCGTAGCCGTCCGGCAACAGCCGCGCGTGGTAGGCGTGCAGCAACTCGTGCAGCAGCACGGCTTCCTTTTCGTAACGCATCATGTCCGGCCGTAGCATGATCACACCGAGGCCCGAATCGACCGCGAGGTCGACGGCATTGGGATTGGTCCAGCGCTGGGTGGCATGGTCCCAAACAGTGAGCGTCCGCGGCACGTGGCGCTCGACGTTCGGAGCGACCCGGCCGTAGCAGGCGGTCGCGGCGCCTTCGTCGAGGCAGGCCAGCTCGCTGGCGATGATCGGGACGGTGCGGAAGAAGCGCAGCACGCGCGGCGAGAGGCCGGCAGCCTCGACCACGTCGATCTGGCTCTTCACATTGTCGGTGAGCTTGTCGACATCCTTGCGGTCGGAATTCTCCGACAGGTCGAACATGTAGCCGCGGTAGCTCTGGAAGCCCGGCGGCAACGCCTGCGCTGCGCCGGCGGACGCATCAAGCGGACCGGCATGGGACGGATTGGCAAAGAGCGCGCCGACAATGGTCGCGGTCAGCAGCAACGCAATGCGCATGATGAACCCCCTGATGTCACTTCACGCGGCAGGATAAGCCGCCGTTGTTTGCGAAAAGTGAGTGGGGCGAGACTAAGGCAGCGATCTTGAGGCGTGCTTAATCGATCGTTGGGGATCGCGGAACTGAATTAGCGCCGGGTTAACCAAGCGTGGATTGCCCGCGCGCTTCGGCGTAGCATGCGGTCCGGGCACCGAGCCCTCGAACCAGATAGCCGGAAGGGAGGATGCCATGTATGCCGCCATCCGTCAGGCCAAGGCAAAAAGCGGGAGCGCCGAAGAGCTGGCGCGCCGTATCAAGGAAGGCGCCGTTCCGATCATCAGCGACGTCGATGGCTTCCGCGCCTATTACGTCGTCTATGCCGGCGACGACACCGTCACGGCGATTTCGATCTTCGACAAGTTCGAGCAGGCGGAGGAGGCGAACAGGCGTGCGATCGCTTGGATCGAGAAGGATCTGGGTGCGTTGCTTGCCGGCGACGCCCGCGCCGCCGCGGGGCCGGTGATCGTGCATACGCTGGCGTAGGTCCCTTGTCATTGCGAGGAGCGAAGCGACGAAGCAATCCAGGCTGTCACTGCGGAGACAGTCTGGATTGCTTCGCTTCGCTCGCAATGACGAGGAGGTAGATGTGCCCTCTCACAACTCCCGTGCATTCGAGAACGCAAAGCTCGACACCCGCCGCGTCGTCTCGTCCAGGATCAGCGTGCGCGTGATCGGCGGCTCGGCGCGCTGGGCGCAGTTTTCGCGCTCGCAGAGGCGGCAGTTGACGCCGATCGGCGTGCCCTCCGTTTTCTCCAGATCGATGCCGGCAGCGTAGACGAGGCGCGCGGCGTGACGGATCTCGCAGCCGAGGCCGATGGCGAAGCGCGGCTGCGGCAGCGGGTGCGGCGCGACGGGGCGGCGCACCATCTGCGCGATCGAGAAATAGCGCGTGCCGTCGGAGAGCTCGATCACCTGCTTCAGCAGGCGATCAGGCGTGTCGAAGGTCGAGTGCACGTTCCACAACGGACAAGTGCCGCCGAATTTCGAGAACGGGAACGTGCCCGATGAAAATCGCTTCGAGACGTTGCCGGCATTGTCGACACGAAGCAGGAAGAACGGGATGCCGCGCGCGTTCGGCCGCTGCAGGGTGGTGAGCCGGTGGCAGACCTGCTCGAAGCCGGAATTGAAGCGCTGCGCCAGCAGATGGATGTCGTAGTTCAACGCTTCCGCCGCGGCAAGGAAAGCCGGGTAGGGCATCATCACGGCGGCTGCAAAATAGTTGCCGAGCGTGATGCGGAACAGGCGGCGCGGTGTGTCGTCCAGCGGGCCGGCGCGGCCGATGATGGTCTCCAGATGCTGCGTGCATTCAACGAGGCCGAGCTGGAATGCGAGCTGGAACGCGCGGCCGGGCGGGTCGACCAGCTCGGAAATCAGGAGCTGGCGCCGGTGGCGGTCGAAGCGCCGGAGCGTCTCGCGCATCACGTCCACCGGCATGATGCGGGTCTGGATCGAATGCTTTTCGCGCAGCCGTGCCGCGAGCGCCGCATAAAGCTCTTCGGCCGGCACGTTCAGCTCGTCGCGCAGGGTCTCCGCAGCCTGCTCGAGTTCCGGAAAGTAGTTGCGGTTGGCCTCGATCAGCTCGCGGACGCGCTCGACCGGATTGGCCTCATAGCGGGTGCCGACGTCGCGGTCGGCCATTTGTGCCGCGGCCAGCGTCTCACCCTGGCGGGCCTCGGTATAGGCGGCATAGAGCCGTTGCAGCGCATGGGTGACGCCGGGGCAAAGCTCGGCGAGATCGCGTAGTTCCTGCTTGGGAACGTCGATCTGGCGGAACAGCGGGTCGGAGAAGATCTCGTTGAGTTCGGCGAAGAAGCGGTCCTCGTCGGCGGTCGCGAGGTCGCGCAGGTCGAGGTCGTAGGTTTCGGCGAGCCGCAGCAGGATCTGCGCGGTCACCGGACGCTGGTTACGCTCGATCAAATTGACATAGCTCGGCGAGATCCCGAGCCCCTCGGCGATCTGGGTCTGCGACAGCCCCAATTGCTGCCGGATCCGCCGGAAGCGCGGGCCGACGAAGAGCTTCTTGCTGGAACCGGCGGGCATTCTCAGGTCTCCGGAGGGGGCATCAAGGGCAGCTTTGCTGACCTAAATTAATTTACAAGATTTACAAAGTGACATCTATTACAAGTACCGATGTTACATGACATCACCATTCAAATACAAGCCTACTGTACGAGCTGAGCTTTCTCGCGTTTAGCTTCTGACACGCATCTCGCAATGCATTGTCAAGAATGTCGATGGCTGGTGGCCATCGTCGTTGAAAGGATCAGGCACATGAATTACCAGCCCCGTGGCATCAGCACCCTCCAGGCCCCCGCCTCGTATCAGAATGAGGTCGAGGCGGCCCGGTCGCTCCTGGAGACCCAGCCGACCTGGAACGGGGTGTCGGCCGAGGCCGTCGCCCGCATGCGCCTGCAGAATCGCTTCAAGACCGGCCTCGACGTCGCCCGCTACACCGCGGCGCTGATGCGGGCCGACATGGCCGCTTATGACGGCGATCCCACCAAGTACACGCAGTCGCTGGGCTGCTGGCACGGCTTCATCGCCCAGCAGAAGCTGATTTCGGTCAAGAAGCACTTTGGCAAGACCGATCGCACCTATTTGTACCTGTCCGGCTGGATGATCGCTGCGCTGCGCTCCGAGTTCGGCCCGCTGCCGGACCAGTCGATGCACGAGAAGACCTCAGTGCCGGCGCTGATCGAAGAGCTCTACACCTTCCTGCGTCAGGCCGACTCGCGCGAGCTGAACGATATCTTCCGCAACCTCGATAAGGCCCGCAAGGAAGGCGACAAGACCCGAGAGAAGGAGTTGATCGAGAAGATCGACAACTTCCAGACCCATGTCGTGCCCGTCATCGCCGACATCGACGCCGGCTTCGGCAATGCGGAGGCGACCTATCTGCTCGCCAAGAAGATGATCGAGGCGGGTGCCTGCGCGCTCCAGATCGAGAACCAGGTCTCGGACGAGAAGCAGTGTGGCCACCAGGACGGCAAGGTCACGGTGCCGCACGAGGTGTTCCTGGCCAAGATCCGGGCCTGCCGCCACGCCTTCCTCGAACTCGGCGTCGAGGACGGCATCGTCGTGACCCGCACCGACTCGCTCGGTGCCGGCCTGACCCAGCAGATCGCGGTCAGCCACAAGCCCGGCGACCTCGGTGACCTCTACAACAGCTTCCTGGATTGCGAGGAAGTGACGGCGGAGAACGCCCGCAACGGCGACGTCATCATCAACCGCAACGGCAAGATGATGCGTCCGAAGCGGCTGCCCTCCAATCTGTATCAGTTCCGCCCGGGCACCGGCGAAGACCGCTGCGTGCTGGACTGCATCACCTCGCTGCAGAACGGCGCCGACCTGCTCTGGATCGAAACCGAGAAGCCGCATATCGAGCAGATTGCCAAGATGGTCGACCGGATCCGCAAGGTGGTTCCGAACGCGAAGCTGGCCTATAACAACTCGCCCTCGTTCAACTGGACCCTCAACTTCCGTTGGCAGGTCTACGACGCGATGAAGGAAGCGGGTAAGGACGTCAGCAAGTACAATCGCGCCGAGCTGATGAAGGTAGAATACGACGATACGCCGCTGGCGAAGGAAGCCGACGAGCGCATCCGTACCTTCCAGGCGGATTCGGCCAAGCGTGCCGGCATCTTCCACCACCTGATCACGTTGCCGACCTACCACACGGCGGCGCTCTCGACCGACAATCTGGCGAAGGAATATTTCGGCGACCAGGGCATGCTCGGCTACGTCAAGAACGTCCAGCGCGCCGAGATCCGTCAGGGTATCGCCTGCGCCAAGCATCAGAACATGGCCGGCTCCGACATCGGCGACGACCACAAGGAATACTTCGCCGGCGAGGCTGCCCTGAAGGCGGGCGGTGCCCACAACACGATGAACCAGTTCGGCTAACGCATCACGCTAATCGACAGGAGACTGACAATGACCAATAGCAATTTCTGGGTGATCGGCGGCGAGTTCGGTTCGATGAACTTCCACAAGCTGGTGGAAGGCTCGGCCCAGGTGCAGGGTCCGTTCAAGACCCGCAAGGAGGCCGAGGACGCCTGGCGCTCGGTCTCGGAAGAGAACCGCCACAAGGCCGGCGTCCGCTTCTCGATCGTGGAAGAGCCGTCGCGGGTCTCGGCCTGACAATCTGAACTGACATGACAATCTGAATAAGAAGACGTCCAAGGACGGAGGGTCCCATCCGGCGCAAGCCGGGTGGGATCGTCTGTTTTTGGCACAGGTGAACGACCTGTGGGCACCGTAAGTAACTGGAATTGTAGGGCCTTTGCGGACACTTTGGTTGCTGATAGGTTAATCCGGCCAAGTGAGGACGAGGCCGCCAATGTCAGAGCCCGAGACCAGCGGGATCCATCCCAGCCAGCCGCGCCCGGTGCGGCTGCGCGATGCGCTGTTGCGCGCGCGGATCGAGGCCGCCGACCGGACCGGCGTCGTCGTCGATTTGCGCGATGCCGAGGTGGCGCGGCTCGAGATCCTCAACGATTCGCTCGATCCCCTGTTCGCGCAGGTGCCGGACAAGATCGACCTGTTCGACCGCGGCATCAGCCAGGGCGATACGCCGAGGCTCTGGATCGACGTCGTCGCGCACATCTTGATGGGGCGCGACAAGCGGATGTACCGCTTCGTGCAGGACACCCGCTTCGGCCGCATCGTGCTCGCCGAATCGCACGACACCGCTGTGATCGTCGAGGCCGTCACAGACTATGTCGCCCGCCGCATGATCGAGCGCGAGCATGCGATGGTGATCCCGCCCGAGCCGAAGCCCGAGGCCGCGCCGCCGCGGCGCCGCTCACGCCTCTGGCCATTCGTGTTCGGATTTGTGCTCGGCGCCGCCGCGCTGTTCGGCGTTGCCGTGCTCGCGGCCCTGCGGAGCTGGTGACGACGCGTCTCGTAGCCTGGATGGAGCGAAGCGCAATCCGGGAAACTTATCGCTACAGATGCACCGCCCCGGATTACGCTGCGCTCCATCCGGGCTACGGATCATTCCGCAATGACGGCGACGACCTCAGATCAATCTTATATGCTTGATCTGCCCGATCTGAAATCCAGCCCCCAGGCTCCGCACCGTCTGCTCGCAACGCCAGCCGGTGTTGTCCTTCTCGATCGTGAACAGATTGTAGGCCGCAGCCGGGGTGCGCCCGTGCGCGAGCGCGGAGGCCGAGGGCACGCCGATTGCGGGAATGTTGCCGTTGGGTCCCTCGAACCACATCGTCGAATGAATGTGGTCGTGTCCGTGCAGGATCAGCTCGACGCCGTGGCGTTTCAAAAGCGTCAGCAGCCCGGCGGAGTCAGTCATCCGCTTGTGGCGCGCGCCGGACTTCAGTGGATGATGCACCAGCAGCACGCGAAAGACGTCCTCGGCCGCGAGCTGTTGGAGCACCTCTTCGAGCGACGCGAGCTGATCGCGCCCGAGCGTGCCTGTCGCCATCAACGGCAAGGTGGGCACCGCCGTGGACAGGCTGATCAGCGCGAGCGGCCCGCGTCGGCGCAGGCTCGGAAAGCCGATACGGCCATCGTCGCCCGCAAGATAGGGCGCGAAGGTTTCGCCGAAGCGATGAAAGGTGGCGCGAACATAAGCGTCGTGATTGCCGGGAATGGTGGTGACGCGGTCGGGCGGACCGACGTCGTCGAGCCAGGCGCGCGCCGGCGCGAACTCCGCCTCGAGCGCCAGATTGACGAGATCGCCGGTGACCGCGATGTGGTCGGGAGCTTGCGCCCTCACATCGGCGACGAGTGCGTCGAGCACCTCGCGGCGCTGGTACTTGTGACGGTTGCGCGTCCAGTTGACATAGCCGAACGCGCGCTTGCCGGCGAGCTCGATCAACCGCGGCTTCGGCAGCGGCGGCAGATGCGGGTCGGACAGATGGGCGAGCGTGAAGGGGGCCATTGTGGGCGATTGCCTCGCTATTCGCCCGCTGTAATGGCAAGGTCGCAGGCTCCGTGCAAGCGGGGCATCGAGGGAGCCCGATGGGAGAACGTCTGAACAGCGTCCGACGGAGATTCGAGCCGCTGCTGCGGCGAATCTTCCACGCCTATTTCCTGCTGGTCCGCGGCATGACGCTCGGCGTCCGCGCCGTGGTGCTGGATGCCGACACCCGGGTGTTCCTGGTCAGGCACAGCTACGTCACCGGCTGGTATCTGCCGGGAGGCGGCGTCGATCTCGGCGAGACCATGGAGCAGGCGCTGCGGCGCGAGCTCAAGGAGGAGGGCGATATCGATCTCACCGGCGAGGCCGTGCTGCACGGCATCTTTCTCAACAGCCACGTCTCCCGCCGCGACCATGTTGCGGTCTACGTCGTCAGGCAGTTCAAGCAGGATCGCCTGCCCGCGCCCAATCGCGAGATCGCCGAGTGCGGATTCTTCGCGGTCACCGCGCTGCCCGAGGGGACCACGCCGGGCACGCGGCTGCGGATCGCGGAAGTCCTGCACGACAGGCCGCGGATTGCGACGTGGCGATGATGGCTGCCTGTGCTAGTAAATCGCCGCGCCTGCGGCGTCGGCACATGGACGAGGGATAAGCATTGTCTGAATCGACGAGGTCATGGCCATTTCGGGTCGCCGTGCTGGTGCCCTGCTACAACGAGGAAGCCGCCGTCGCGACGGTCGTCGCCGATTTCCGCAAGGCGCTGCCTGCGGCCGAGGTCTACGTGTACGACAACAACTCGACCGATCGCACCACGGCGGTCGCGCGCGAGGCGGGCGCGATCGTGCGCAGCGAACGGCGCCAGGGCAAAGGCCACGTCGTGCGCCGCATGTTCGCGGACATCGAGGCCGACATCTACGTGCTCGTCGATGGCGATGCGACCTACGACGCGCCGAGCGCGTCGCGCATGATCGACCAGCTCCTCGATGAGCATCTGGATATGGTTGTGGGTCTGCGCGTCGATCAATCGCAAGCGGCCTATCGGCGCGGTCATCGCATCGGCAACCGGCTCTTCACCGGTTTCCTGGCATCGACCTTCGGTCACGCCTTCAAGGACATCCTGTCCGGTTACCGCGTGTTCTCGCGCCGCTTCGTCAAATCCTTCCCGGTCCTGTCCGGCGGTTTCGAGATCGAGACCGAGTTCGCGGTCTATGCGCTGGAATTGTCGCTGCCGGTCGCCGAGGTCGAGACGCCCTATTACTCGCGCCCGGAAGGCTCCTTCTCCAAGCTCAACACCTGGCAGGACGGCTTGCGCATCTTCAACACGATGCTGAAGCTCAACCGGTCGGAGCGGCCGCTACGCTTCTTTTCGGCGATCGGCATCGTCCTCGCGCTGCTGTCGATCGCTTTCGGATTGCCCGTGGTGATCACCTTCCTCGAGACCGGTCTCGTCCCGCGCCTGCCGACCGCCGTGCTCTCCATGGGGTTGATGATCATGGCGCTGCTTTCGGCTTCGTCGGGGCTCGTGCTCGACACCGTGACGCGCGGACGGCGGGAAATGAAGATGCTCGCCTACCTGTCCCAGCCGCCGCTCGGGAGGCCCTGAAATTGCCCCCGGGGCCGGGCGCAATCCCATGGACCGCTGCCCTCCAAGGTGATATTCCGCCGACGCGATGAACGATCTCTCCCTCACCATCCGGTCGGAAGCCGCCGGCGATGCTCAGGCCATCGAGCGGCTGCACGAACGCACCTTCGGACCCGGCCGCTTCGTGCTCAGCGCGTACCGCATCCGCGAGCATGTGGATCATGTGCTCGATCTCTCCTTCACCGCCCGCGTCGGTACGTTGCTGATCGGATCCGTCCGGCAATTGCCGATCTGCGTCGGCGACACGCCGGCACTGCTGCTCGGGCCCCTGACGGTCGAGCCTCCGTTCCGCAGCCGCGGCGTCGGCCGGCTGCTGCTCGAGCGCGCGCTGAAGGATGCGAAGGCGCAGGGCCATCGGCTGGTGCTGCTGGTCGGCGACGAGCCCTATTACAGCCGCGTCGGCTTCAAGCAAGTCCCCAAGGGACGCGTCACCATGCCCGGCCCGGTCGATTACAGCCGGCTCCTCGTCATCGAGCTCGTCGAGGGCGCGTTCGAAGGCGTATCGGGGCCGGTCGGTCCCGACTGGAGCAAGACGCGAACCTGACGCGCATCGCTTCGAAGCTCACATGAAAGTAGGGCAGTGCCGGTCGATCAGCAATATTACCGGGAAGTGGCGTCCGGGAGCACGGCGGAAAAGCTGCTGATCGCGGCGCGCGACCGCATCTTTCAGGATTTCATCGCCCGGATGCAGCCGTGCGCCGCGGACCAGATCCTGGATGTCGGCGTGTCCGACGTCATCAACGATGGCGCCAACGTGCTGGAGCGGAGCTACCCGCATCAGCACAAGATCACGGCCTGCGGGCTCGGCGAAGGATTAGGATTCAAGGCGGCTTTTCCACTTTGCCGTTACGTGCAGATCGAACCGAATAAACGGCTACCGTTCGACGACAATGCGTTCGATGTCGCGACATCCAATGCCGTGCTCGAGCACGCCGGAAGCCATGGAAACCAGGTGCTCCTGGTCCAGGAGCTTTGCCGTGTCGCGCGGCGGGTGTTCATCACCGTGCCCAACAGGTTCTTTCCGGTCGAGCACCACACCGCCATCCCGCTGGCGCATTATCTCGACGGCACCTTCAGGATCGCCTGCAGGATCGCCGGCAAGTCGGAATGGACCGACGAGCAGAACCTGATCCTGATGACGCGAAAACGGCTGCTGGGGCTCGCCGCGCTGGTTGCCAAATCTGCGGGTGCCAAGTCCTCCACCCCCAAGTCCGCGGCCGTGGGCTACACCGGTTTGTCGCTCGGCCCGCTATCGTCCAATCTCTATCTCGCATTCCGCTAAAGCAGCGCCGCCTCCCGTCACATCATGATCCCGATGAAGAAAATCCGCATCAGCAAAGCCGTCTTCGCCGTGTTGTTTCTCGCGGTGCTGGTCGGGCATTTCTGGACCATGATGCGATGGAGCGAGGCGCGCGGCGTCTATGACGACGTCTGCTACCTCAGGCAGGCGCATCTGTTCCAGAGGTTCGGGCTGGTGGAGGGCTTCGACACCAGCCTCACCCGCGACGATGATGGCTATCAGAAAGCAAAGCTGAAGGAGATCGGCTACCCGGACTGGAACGATACGACCGCTGCGCCCTGTCACAATCTGATGCCGGCCACCGGGAAGGTCGTCATTCAATACCCGCCGGGTGTCGGCCTCGTGTTGGCGTTGTTCCCGCCGGGTCACCAGGTCGTGCCCATGTACATGCTGGCGACCCTTGTCGTCCTCGGCCTTGCGCTGTTTGCGCTTTCTCTCGCGCGCAGCATGAGGTCGGTCCTGATGGTCGGGGCGTTCGGCTGTCTTGCGATCTACCTGATGGTCAATCCGGTCAAGGCGAGCTATTCGATGGCCCCGACCGTCGTCGTGTGCGCGCTCGCAGGATGTCTCACGGCGCGATGGCTGGCGGGCCCGCGATCTCAACCTAATATCTGGCTGCTGGCGCCCATCGGTTTCCTGCTCGGGTTGACCGTCGATTTCCGGTTGGCCAATCTCTTCCTGGCGTCCGGCTATGGCGTGTTTCTCCTCGTCGCGTTCCTTGCGGAGCGGACGTTGTCCCGGTTCTTGCAGGGGGTCGTGTTCGGCGTCGCGTTGCTGGCCGGCGTGATCCCGACCATCGTCTTTCACGTCGTCAACGCCGGCAGTCCATTCGTATCGACTTACGGCAACAACCCCGATGTCAGGCCGCTGGATTTCTCGTTCGCGGTCGTCCGGGATTACCTCGCGGACCCGCTGCAGACGTTGCTGATCGTCACCGGAATTGCAGGCTCGATCTGGCTGTTGCGGCAGGCGAACGGCATTCGCCGCGTTGCGCTGCTCACGTTGGTCAATCTGGCGCTCAACCTCTCCTTCTTCTTCACCTATCCGATCGCGACGCCATACTACACGATCCCCATCTCTCTCCTGACATTGTGGAGCCTGCTATTCGCTGTGCTGTTTCAGGAGGCGGCAGATGACGCCCCTGAAACAGCCGCTTTAGCCAAAGCGTGACGAAGTCGGCTAGCAATCGCGTTTTCAGAACTTGAAGTTCGCGAACGCCCGCACCCCGATGCCGGGCATCAACACCTCGTCCTTGGTGTAGGACACCGAGTTGCGGATGTTTTCGTTCAACAGATTGTTCCCGACGAGGCCGAGCAGCATCTCGCGCGCGCCGAATGCATTCGGGTTGAGCTTGGTCTTGTAGCTGACCTCGGCCTTCAGCAAATTGTAGCCCGGTGTCGGCGTCTCCGCGATCACCGCGACGTCGTTGTGAGCGAAGGCGTGCAACAGATTGACGCGCATCAGCCAATTGTCGTCGCGCCAGAACACGCCGCCGCCCAGTCTCACCGGCGGAATGCGCGGCACGTTGGTGCCGTCGGTGAAGGTGGCACGGACCACGTCGAACTGATTCTCGATGCCCCAGATGCCACCCTGTAATGCTCCGACATCGAGCTGCGACTGGAATTCGCCGCCGCGGAAGTTCGCGTCCCGCTGCGAATAGACCGCCTGGTTCACCTCGGCGCCCGGCGTGCCGCACGAGGCAAAATCTTCGTCGCACATCACGCCGGTGAGACGGCGATAGATGAAGTTGTTGAAGTGCGTGTAGTAGACGGTCGCCTCGAACCGGAACGGTCCCGTCGCCTTGCGCAGGCCGACCTCGACGGATTTTGCCGTCTCGATGCCGAGGTTGGGATTGCCGATGTCGAAGGTCGCGGTCGCATCATGTGCGCCGCGCGAGAACAGCTCCGCCGCTTTCGGCGCACGCTCGACATATTGCGCGGTGATGCTGCCGACCATGCCGCCCGGCAGGTCCTGCAACAGGCCGATGCTGCCGCTCTTCGGCGTGAAGGACGGATTGCGGCCGATACCCGCCTGCGGCGTGCCGTCGGGCAGGAAGTCCGCGGGAAAATCCGGCGTCGTGCCGTGCAGCTCGACATGCTCGATGCGCCCGGCGATCTGCGCCCGCGTCGCGTCCGTGAACTTGAACTCGTTGAAGGCGTAACCGGCAACGCGCGTGCTGTTGTTGGGGTCCCACAGGCCGTTGAACAGCGTGCCCGGATTGTCCGGGCTCGGCGCGCTCAATTCCTGATGGCCGACCTGAAAGCCCAGCGCCGTCGTCACCTCGGCGAAGCGCGCGTTGAACGGCATCAGTTGCACCTCGGTGCGGATCTCCTGCTCCTTGTTGGTGAAAGTCTGTCGCACGCCGTCGCTGTTGGGATCGGCGGGATCGGCAAGCCCGATCTCGTTGTGTCGGTAGTCGGTCGCGCCGGCCCAGAAGCGAACGACATCGATCGCCGTAGCGTCGGGATGGTACTCGCCCTTGACGTTGATCTTGGTCTGGTGGCCGTCGATCCGCGTGTTGTGGTCGGCGCCGTCGATGCCGGGGATGTGGTAGAGCGCGTCGTTCTGGGTGATCGCCGCACCGATATAGCCGCCCTGGAAGAAGTAGGAGCCGCCGATCGAGGCGCCGTCCGAGCGTGTCGCCGAATTGGGCTGGCGTCCGTTGGCGACGAGCCGGGTCTGGTCATTCAGATACGGGTAGCTCGGGATGCTGTAATCGGTGGTGTTGCGCCCGTAGACGTCGGCATGAAAGGCAAAATTGCCGCCGCCGGTGTCGAGCAGCACGCCGCTCTCGACGCCGCGGTCGACCGAGCTGAACGCGCTGCGCGTCTCGGCGCTGACGCAAGGCGAAGTCGCGGCGCTCGCGAGCGGCGCCTTGGCCGGCAGGCCGAAGCTCTGGAACGGCTGGGCACCGCAGTTCGGCAGCGCATCCGGAATCCGGTTGTTGGTGGCGCTGACGACGCCGCCGATCGAGGTCGAGCCGTAGCGCAGCGCGGCCGGTCCGCGCACCACCTCGACCTGATTGGTCGCGAGCGGATCGATCGGGACGAAGTGATCCTCGCCAAGGTCCGAGGCGCCGCCGGCATTGGTGCCGTTCTCGACGATGCCGACGCGGTTGACGTCGAGCCCCCGGATGATCGGCCGGCTGGAAGCGCCGGGCGCGAAGCTCGAGCCGGTGATGCCCGGCTTGGAGAACAGGAGGTCGCCGAGCTGTCCGCCGCCCTCGCGGCGGATCTCCTCGTTCGGCACCACCGTGACGGTCGCGAACTGGTTGGTGACAACAGGCAGCACGCCCTGCTGAGGTGCCGCCGGCGTGGAGGCTGCCGGCGTGGCGTCCGCCGTGCGTTCGTGGCTGCGTGCCCGCGCGGTTCGCGTGGGGCGGCCCGGGTTGCGGGTCGGCACCACCGCCCTGCGCACGATGGGGCTCGGAGCCGTCACGGTGACGGCGGGGATCTCGGTCGATGATTTATCCTCGGCCAGCGCCGAGGTGGCGGCGCCGAGCAGGAGCAGGCTTGCTCCGCCAAGGCGCTGCGCGCGCCGCAATTCAAATGACATGGTCTTGATTCCAGTCAGGCGCCGTCCGCATGATGGTCTGCTGATCGGAGGCGGCCTGCCGTCGCTGCGCGACGGAATTCGACTTCAACTTCTCCCGGGCATGCGCCTGAAAGCGGCGAGCCCGAGCATGATCAAGCGATGTGGAAGTCAGGACGCGGGAGGGGCGCGCGGCTGGAATGCCGTACCGGCCGATTTCAAATGGACAAATTCGGCGTCGGTGGTGCGGTAGAGCAGGTCGACCGCCTGCGGCAGCAGCAACACAGGCGGCGCCGCGAACAAGACGGTGCCGGCCATCGCGACCAATGCGCAGATCGCGCAATTGTCCTCGCCCGGGTGCTCCCGGTCGGGAGCCAACGGCGATTGCCTCTCGACCGCCGCGCGGTCGATCGCAGCGAGACCTTGGTTGCTGTCGGTCTGCTGCAGCGAGGGCTGGGCGAGGGGAGCGGCCTGGGCGAACCAATGGCTGTGGCCGAACGTCAGCGCGAACTGCACCAGCATCGCGAAGATCGCGAGCCGGGCGCCGTGCCTGATATTTGACCGGAACCACTTCATCTTGAAACGCCACCCCACATCGCGAGGCGCCGATCCCCCTCGGCTTCCGGCCATGTTATAATGTAACATCGCGCGATCGGTGAGCGGATGTCAACCGCGGGCAGGCCCGCGGCCGCAGGCCGTAGTTCGATGTGTCGTTCGGGCAACTAGCGCCCTTCGCGCGCCCACGTCGCCGCAAACGCGAGTGATGCACTTACTTTGCCTCGTTCGTTCCCGATTGCTTGGAAAACACTGCCGCTGGCGTGCACCAAGTCACTGGCCGAACGCGGAGGCAACTTCCCGCCGATGCGCCAATGATGGCTAGGTCGCCCGATCGACGCCCGCCTCGATGGCGTTGCCCAAAGCGTTCGATTCTCGCGCATAGTCGCCTTGAAATATCGCACTAAAAACTATAGTTTATAGAACTATAGAGGCCATGGTACGTATTTTCAAAACCAGAACACTCGCGAAGTTTACGCGGCAGAATGGCATCAGCGATGCGGCCCTTGTCGAGCCGTTGACCGTGCCAAGCGTGGCCTGATCGACGCTGGTCTCGGCGGCAAGGTTATCAAGCAGCGGGTCGCTCGTCCGGGGCAGGGCAGGAGAGGGGGATTCCGGATGCTGATCGGATTTGGCTCCGATCGCGCCGTCTAGCTCTTTGCCTTCGCCAAAAACGAGCGCGAGAGCATCAGCAACGGTGAGCTGCTCACGCTACGTGAAATCGCAGCCTCGTTTCTGGACGCGGACAAGAGCATCGACCGAGCGCTAGGCGACGGAACTTTAATGGAGGTGCACGATGGCAACGACAAAGGTTAAGGCAAAGACCAGTCGACTCACGAAGGAGTTGCTGGAAACGGCGGATGATCTGCAGAAAAGCGGTCTGTTGACGAAGGCAGCACGCGGCAAGATTACAATCCGGCATCTCGGAGCCTCAGATATCCCGGCTGCTATCACGGCAAAAATTTCGGGCGCTGACATAAAGGCGATCCGCGAGGAGGCAAAACTGAGCCAAGCAGTTTTCGCCCGCTACCTCAATGTAACGGCCGGCTACGTGTCGCAAATCGAACGTGGCGACAAACATCCTACTGGTCCCGCCCTGGTGCTCCTCAACGTGATCCGCCGTAAAGGCATCGAGGCAATCCTCTAAGCAAGGGGAGGGAGCGCATCGGCCGTGGCGTCGCTGGGTGGGTCTCGTCCAATCACGCCCTGAGAGGAGATCAGCGCCCTTCGCGAACCCACGTCGCGGCAAACGCGCCGAGCAGCAGCAACAGCCCGATCAGGCCGGCGAAGATCGGCAGCACGCCGACGCCCTTCACGACGCTGGCGTCGCGCATCCGCACGCCCATCCAGCCGTCACCATGGAAGACGCTCGCCGAGCGGACCGGCAGGATGCGCGGCAGCTCGACGCTGGCGCCGTCGACCACCCGCACGGCATCACCGCCGGTCGCCTGGGTCAGCGGCTTCAACGTGTCAACGGTGGAGGTGACTTCCGAAAACTCCTTCGGATTGGTCGGGCCGACATTGATCAGCGCCTTCAGCGTGCCGTCGGTGGCTTGCCACAGGCCGAGCTCGCTCGCCGGCAGGCTGGCGCGCCATTCGCCGGGATCGCCGGCTGCGAGCGTCAGGTCACGTGACACGCCCGACGGCGAGGTCACGCTCACCGGCTGAACGCTGTCCGCCATGGTCTGGCGCACCACCACGAGATTCTTGCCCTGCACCTGCAGGCGCAACGCTTCCTCGTCCAGATCGGGCTGCTTCATCAGCCAGTGCGACATTCGCCGCAACAGATCGAGATGCGGACCACCGCCTTCATAACCGCGCGCCCAGAGCCAGATGTGGTCGGAGAGCAGCAGCGCCACGCGGCCCTCGCCGAAGCGCGACAGGAACAGCAGCGGCTTGCCGTCGACGCCCGTCATGACCGGCGGGTTGACCGAGTTGCGGGTCTCGACGGTGCGGAAGAACCGGCTCCAGCGCGGCGGCTCGGAGGCCGAGCCCTCGAGGCCACGCGTGACGGGATGGCGTTTGCCGACGTCGGACAGATGCGCGTAGAACGGTTTTTCCGTCACCCCGACCGGCTCGGCCGGCAACACCGAATCCAGCGGCGTGCGCCAGATGCTGGTGTTGGACGCGTAGTCCGGGCCGGCCGAGACCAGCACCGCGCCGCCGGAACGCACGTAGCGCGCAATGTTGTCGAAATAAGCGATCGGCAATACGCCCTGGCGGGCATAGCGGTCGAAGATGATCAGCTGGAATTCGTTGATCTTCTGCTGGAACAGCTCGCGGGTCGGAAACGCGATCAGCGACAATTCGTTGATCGGCGTGCCGTCCTGCTTCTCCGGCGGCCGCAGAATGGTGAAGTGGACGAGATCGACGCTGGCATCGGACTTGAGCAGGTTGCGCCAGGTGCGCTCGCCGGAATGCGGCTCGCCCGAGACCAGCAGCACGCGCAGCTTGTCGCGCACACCGTCGATGGCGACGACGGCGCGGTTGTTCACCGGCGTCAATTCCCGCTCGAGCGGCGAGGCGTCGATCTCGACGATGTTCGGCCCGGAATGCTTGATGTCGACCTCGACGCTTGCCGCCTGGCCGCTCGAAAGCGTGCGCTCGTTGATCACCTCGCCGTCCCTGCGGACCGTGACCTTGGCGCGCTCGCCGCTGACGCCCTGGTCGTCGAGGCGGTAGGTGATGGTCTGGGGCTGCCCGACGATGCCGAAACGCGGCGCGGCGATGACGGCGATACGGCGGTCGCGCTCGTCCTTCTGCCCGGTGATCAGCGCGTGCACCGGCGCCTGGAAGCCGAGCCCGGCGGCGTTGGCCGGAATGTCGTGGACGCGGCCGTCGGTGATCATGAACGCACCGGCGACCCGGTCGACCGGCACGTCTGACAAGGCCGAGGCCAGCGCCCCGAACAGCTTGGTGCCGTCGGTCTCGCCGTCGGCCTGTCCGGCATCGACGACGCGGACCTCGAGCCCCTTGATCTTCTTCAGGCTGTCGACCAGCGCTTCCTGCGCCTGAGCTGCCTCGCGATTGCGATTGCCGAAATTCTGGCTCGGGCTCTTGTCGACGACGATTGCGGCAACAGAGGTGAGGGGATCGCGGTCCTCGCGGGTGAAGGAGGGATTGGCGAGCGCCAGCAGGAACAGCGCCAGCGCGGCCACGCGCACGGCAGCGCCGCGCGCACGCGTCAGCAGCAGCACGAGCGCGATGACGACGATCGCGGCCAGCGCGAGCCACAGGACGATCGCGGGAACCAGCGGCGTGAATGCGATGCCGTAATTCATGGCGTCATTCTCTCGGCATCGTCATGCCCGGGCTTGTCCCGGGCATCCACGTTCTTCATGCCGTGCGGCAAGGCGTGGATGGCCGGGACAAGCCCGGCCATGACGGCTTCATTTTGGCGGGCATTCAGCTTCAAAGCCCGCATCATTGCCCCAGCCGTTCGATCAACGCCGGTGCGTGCACCTGGTCGGCCTTGTAGTTGCCGGTCAGCGTGTACATCACGATGTTGGCGCCGGCGCGGTAGGCGAATTCGCGCTGGCGGGGGTCGCCGCCGGTCACCGGCAGCATGGACTGGCCGTCGGGCCGCACGGCCCAGGCGCCGGCAAGGTCGTTCGAGGTGATGATGATCGGCGAGACGCCGTCGCCGCCGCGTGCCGGCCGCTGCGCGCCGTCCTCGTCGTCTTCGCGCGGCAAGGTCTCGACCCAGGTCTGGCCGGTCGTGAAGCGGCCGGGAAAGTCGCGCAGGAGAAAGAAGGTCTTGGTCAGCACGTGCTCGCGCGGCACCGGCTCCAGCTCGGGCACGTCGAGCGAGGACAGGATCTCGCGGAGCGTCTGCATGGCGGGGGTCTGCGCGGCGCCGTTCGCGCCGGGCGGCGCTTCGACCGCGTCGCGGGTGTCGAACAGCACGGTGCCGCCCTGCTTCATGTAGGCGTCGATCTTGTTGATGGCGTCCCGCGACGGCTTGGGCGCGCCCGGCACGATCGGCCAGTAGATCAGCGGGAAGAAGGCGAGCTCGTCGCGCGCCGGATCGATGCCGACGGGATCGCCGGCCTCGAGCGCGGTGCGCTGCGCCAGGAACAGCGTCAGTCCCGATAGCCCGGCCCTGACGATGGAATCGACGTCGGCATTGCCGGTCACGACATAGGCGAGGCGGGTCTGCGACACCGCCTTCATCGCGAACTCGTCGGACGCGCTGTCCGCGTGCGACGGCGTCGGCGCGAACGCGGCGAGGCCTGCGAGCACCAGCCCGAAGACGATCATCGCGGGCGCAGCGCGGCGGCGCAGCAGCGCGGCCAGGCCACCGCCGAGCACCGCGACGATAACGGCGTCGATCAGGAACAGCGCGAGCGCCGTCGACAGCAGCCAGCCGCGCAAGTCCTGCGGCTCGGCGTTGGTGTAGGTGGCGCGCCGGGCGCGCAGGCTCGCGGTGTTTAGGGCTGCGATACGGTCGGCGCTGGCAAGCGTGTTCACGGCGAGCGGTCCTTCTGCCGGACCATAAAAGCCCGGCGGATGATCGGGTGTGGCGCGGTCGCGATAATCCGCGGGCAGCGGCTTTGCGGCGGCCGGCGGCGGACCGAAAGCGCCGAAGCCGTCGAGGATGTGCAACGGCGCCACCGTCTCGGCGGTCCCTTCAGTGGCAACGCCTGCGCCCGGCTTGGCGGTATAGCCGGACATGTCGACGACGCGCCGCAGGATTTCGACGAAGGTGCCCGACATCGGCAGATCCGACCAGCGCATATCGGCGCTGACGTGGAACAGGCTGACGACGCCCTTGCCGCGATGCTCGCCTGTTACCAGCGGCGTGCCGTCTTCCAGCGACGCCCAGCTCTTGGTGGCGAGCACGGCGTCGGGCTCGGCCAGCACCTGGCGGCTGATGGTGACGTCCTTGGGGACCACGACGCCGGCAAACGGACCGTCGGCGGCAAAGGAGGCCAGGTGTTGCGGCTTTTCCCAGGTCAGGCTGCCGCCGAGCGTCCGGCCGCCCTTGCGCAGCTTGACCGGGACGAGATCGTCCTCGGCCTGCGCCAGCCGCGGGCCGGCGAACCGCACCAGCACGCCGCCCTGGTCGATCCAGGCATTGAGACGCTCGCGGATCTCGGGGGCGATGGTGCCGACATCGGCGAGGATGATCATCGGCAGCTTCTGGTCGAGGAACTGCGTGATGCCCTGCTGCGGCGAGCCCTTGTCGGCGAGCCGCACGTCGGCGAACGGCGCCAGCGCCCGGGTGAGATAGAAGGTCGGCGCCAGCAGCGGCTGCGCGGTCTCGCTGGTCGAGCCCGAGACGATGCCGATGGCGCGGCGGCGCCAGCGCTTGTCGAGCAGTTGCACCGCGCCTGCGGAGCGCTCACCGGCAATTTCAAGCCGCGTGATGTCGTTGCGCAGCTCGACCGGCAGATCGAACGACGCTTCGGTTTCCTTGTCCTGCGGGCCGAACGAGTAACGCGCTTCGCCGATCGGCGAGGCCTTCTGGTCCAGCGCGCGCACGGTGCCGATGGCGATGCCGCTGTCGGTGCGCAGCACCTTCACCGTCATCCTGGCGGCGGCGTTCTCGGCCGCGACCAGGGCCAGAGCCGAGGAGGTGCCGCCTTCGAACACGGTCAGGCTGCGATCGCCGACAGTCTTGCCGAGGCCAGCAACGAACTCCTCACCGCGACCGGTGTCGACGCTGTCGGAGAGCCAGGCGATCTCGCAATCGCCGGTCGCTTTCAGGAAGCGATCGATTGCGGTCAGGGTCTCGACGCGCTCGATCGAATACGGCTTTGGCGTCAGCTGCCGCAGCGCGACGCGCGCGGCGCCCGCCGGCATCAATGTGATATCGCGGTTCGGCTCGGACAGCGGCACCAGCGCAATCGCACGGCGGTCGTTCTCGGCACTTGCGATCAACTCGTCGGCGGCCCTGATCCGGATGTCCCAGTTCGATGCCGCGCTCCAGCCGTCGTCGAACATGATCATCAGTGGCGCCTTGCTCGCGGCCGCGCCCGTTTGCGGATTCCAGATCGGACCGGCGGCGGCGAAAATAACCAGCGCCGCAGCCAGCAGCCGCAATGCGGTCAGCCACCACGGCGTCCGCGACGGGGTCTCTTCGCGCGGCGCGATGTCGAACAGCAGGCGCGTCGGCGGAAACTCGATGCGGCGCGGCCGCGGCGGCATCACGCGCAGCAGCCACCACAGCACCGGCAGGCTGACGAGGCCGATCAGGAGCAGCGGTTCGGTGAAGGCGAGCGGCAGTCCCATCATGCTGCCGGCCCCGCCTTGATCGTGGTGGTGCGGGCGCCCGACTTGCTCACCTGCATGCCGGCATGCAGGAACAGCAGCAGTTCGGCGGCCGAGCGGTCGGTCGCATGCGTCGTGAACAGCCAGTCGAGCTTGTTGGTCTCGGCGCGGATCTGGTCGCGGTGCAGCGCGAGCCGCGCGGTGTAATCCTGCGCCCAGCTCTCGGCGCGGCCGGCGGTGATCACGCCGAACCCTTCCGGCTCGACGAACTCGACGCGGCCGGAATACGGGAATGATTCCTCGGCGGGATCGACGATTTGCACCAGCGTGCCATGTGCTCCGGAGCCGGACAGCCCGGCGAGCGTGGTTCTGATCTCGGAGATCGGCGACCAGAAGTCCGACAGCACGATCGTCTCGGCCAGCGCCGCTGGCACGAAGGACGGCGGCAGGCTCAAGCGGTCGGCATCGTCATGCAGCATCGCCTGCGCCATCTTGTCGATGACGCTGCGGCTCGCGGTCGGTGCCATCAAACCGGGGATGCCGACGCGTTCGCCGCCGGAGACAAGCAGCTCCGCCAGCGCGAAGGCGACGATCAGCGTCCGCTCGAGCTTGGATTCGCGCGCCTGTTTTGAAGCGAAGGCCATCGAGGGCGAGCGGTCGGGCCAGATCCAGACCGTGTGCGAGGCTTCCCATTCGAGCTCGCGGACATAGAGAAGATCGTCGCGCGCCGAACGCCGCCAGTCGACGTTCTGCGACGGCTCGCCGGAGACGAAGCGGCGGTACTGCCAGAAATTTTCGCCGGAGCCGGCGCGACGGCGGCCGTGCAGGCCGTGAATGACGTTGGCGGCGATACGGCGGGCCTCGAGCACCAGGCGCGGCAAGGAAGCTGCGAGCGTGCGGCTTTCGCCATCGGCACGTCGGATCGCGATGATCTCCTTTGCTGCGTGCCCGTTCTCCGCCGCCATCAACCGATCCGTGTCTTCAATTGCCGGATCACGTCCGGAATCGTGCGGCCTTCGGCGCGCGCCTGGAACGTCAGCGCCATGCGGTGCTTCAGCACGGGCTCGGCGAGGTCGAGCACGTCGTCGATCGAGGGCGCGAGGCGGCCGTCGATCAGCGCGCGTGCGCGCACCGCGAGCATCAGCGATTGGCTGGCGCGCGGCCCCGGTCCCCAGGCGATGAACTTGCTGGTATCGCCGCCGTCCGGACCGGGACGGGCCGAGCGCACCAGCGACAGGATCGCCTCGACCACGGAATCGCCGACCGGCAGGCGCCGGATCAGTCGCTGCGCGGTAATGAGTGCATCAGGTGTCATCGCGCCCTTCGCCAGGGTCTCGTCGGCGCCGGTGGTTTCGAACAGGATGCGGCGCTCGGCGTCGCGGTCGGGATAGTCGACGTCGATCTCCATCAGGAAACGGTCGAGCTGGGCTTCAGGCAGCGGATAGGTGCCTTCCTGCTCCAGGGGGTTTTGCGTGGCGAGCACGTGGAACGGCTTCGGCAGATCGTGACGCGCGCCGGCAACGGTGATGTGCTGCTCCTGCATCGCCTGCAGCAGCGCCGATTGCGTGCGCGGGCTGGCGCGGTTGATCTCGTCGGCCATCAGCAGTTGCGCGAATACGGGGCCGGAGATGAAGCGGAAGGCGCGCTTGCCGGAGGTGCTCTCGTCGAGCACTTCGGCGCCGAGAATGTCCGACGGCATCAGGTCGGGCGTGAACTGGATCCGCTTGGCATCGAGGCCGAGCGTGATGCCGAGTGTCTCGACCAGCTTGGTCTTGGCGAGGCCGGGGACGCCGATCAACAACGCATGGCCGCCGGAGAGAATGGTGACCAGCGTGTTCTCGATCACGCGGTCCTGGCCGAAGATGACGGACGCGATCGCATCCTTTGCCGCGCGAATCTGGCTCGACACCTGCTCGGCTGAACGGACTATTCCGTCTTCGAGCTTCTCGACACTCTCAGCCATCCGTTAGCTCCTTCAGCCTGCCATGCAGCTCGCTTGCGTCGTCATGTCGTCACGTCCTCAACTCAAGACGTGGGCCCTATGCTAGACTTGCAGGAAGGCCATGTATTCGTTGAATTAACCTATCCCCACCTTATCGGCTTAGGGATATGTAGGGCATCACGAAGTGGCGACCTCCACACCGGATGAATGCGGGGTGGAACCGAGCACCCGGATACAACGTAAACCTGCACCAATCGTGCCAAATGACCGATCGTGCCAAATGACAAAGTCAGGGCAAACCATGGCGAACCAAGGGCAGAGCGCCGATCGCGGTCTCGAGGGGCTGACTGCCGCTGCCAAAACTGCTGCCGATGCCGAAGGCGCCAAAAAGGGCCTGCCTCCGGTGCATTTGTGGAATCCGCCGTTTTGCGGCGATCTCGACATGCGAATCGCGTCCGATGGTACTTGGTTCTATTTGGGGACGCCAATCGGCCGTCATGCTTTGGTCCGCCTGTTCTCGACCATCCTCAAGCGTGAAGGCGACAAGCATTTCCTCGTTACGCCGGTGGAGAAGGTCGGCATTCGCGTCGACGATGCGCCGTTCATGGCGGTCGAGATGCAGACGGACGGCGAGGACAACCACCGCGTGCTCCGCTTCCGCACCAATGTCGACGACTGGGTCACCTGCGATGCGGCGCACCGGCTACGCTTCGAACAGGCCAAGGACGGCGGGCTGACGCCCTATCTGCATGTCCGCGCCGAGCTATGGGCCAAGGTCACCCGCGCGCTCTATTACGATCTGGTTGACATGGGTGAGGAGCGGATGGTCGATGGCCAGCCGATGTTCGGTGTCGAATCGGCCGGCGAGTTCTTCGCCATGGCCGATGCGGAGCAGGTGAGGGCCGCGCTTTGAACAAGCCTATCTCCAGGAACGATCCCGCCGTGATCGGTGCGGCTGATTTCTTCGCCCGCTCCGCCGCGCGGCTCGACTTCGACGTTCCGCCCGGCCTCTACGATCCCAACATCATTCCGGCCTCGGGCGATCCCGGCACCGACAAGATGCTCGAGATCATCGCGCGCGAGCAGCCGGTGCGGCCGGCGGCGGTCTTGATCGCGGTGGTCGATCATCCCGAGCCGACCATCCTCCTGACGCAGCGTTCGGCGCATCTGAACGACCACGCCGGCCAGATCGCCTTTCCCGGCGGCAAGATCGACGCGACCGACCGCTCGCCGCTTGATGCGGCGCTGCGCGAGGCCGAGGAGGAGGTCGGGCTGTCCAGAGACTTCGTCGAGCCGATCGGCTATCTCGATCTCTACGGCACCGGCTTCGGCTTCCGCATCCTGCCGACGGTTGCCAGGGTGCGACCCGGGTTTGAGCTGACGATCAACCATTCCGAGGTTGATGACGCGTTCGAAGTGCCGCTATCCTTCCTGATGAACCCGGCCAACCACCAGGTGCACAGCAAGGAATTCCGCGGCATGGAGCGGTCCTACTACGCGATGCCGTTTGCCGAACGCTACATCTGGGGCGCGACGGCGGGCATGCTGCGTGTGCTCTACGAGCGGATCTATTCGTCATGATCCGGCCGATCCTGACCGAGATCGGAATCTTCCTCGTTCCCTTTGCCGTCTATGCGCTGTTCCTGGCCGCCACACGCTCCGGCCTGTTCGTGCAATCGTCCTGGCCGACCACCATCGTCGCGCGTCTCATGCTGGCGGCGCTCGTGCTGGTGATCGCGGGGCTGATCGGCTTTGCGCATTACTCCGGCGCCGCGCCGGATTCGACCTATGTCCCCGCCCATGTCGAGAACGGCAAGCTCGTGCCGGGCGTGGAAAGATAGGGCCGGCCGATGAGCGCGGTGCCCATGCTCGCCGATGCGCCCTGGCTGATTTCGGGCGGGACCGCGCGCGTCCTGCAATTGCTCAACGCGGATGGCGAGGAGGCGCGGGTTGTCGGCGGCGCCGTGCGCAACGCGCTGCTCGGCCTCGTGCCCGGTGACATCGACATCGCGACCACGGCGCTCCCGCATGAGGTGATGCGGCGGGCCAAGAGCGCCGGCATCAAGGCCGTGCCGACCGGCATCGACCACGGCACCGTCACCCTCGTCATCGACAGCCAGCCTTACGAAGTCACGACGCTGCGCGAGGATACCGAGACCTTCGGCCGCAAGGCCAAGGTCGCGTTCGGCCGCGACTGGGTGAGGGACGCCGAGCGCCGCGACTTCACCATGAACGGGCTCTCGGTCGATGCTGACGGCGTCGTCCACGATCATGTCGGAGGCATCGTGGATGCGGCGGCGCGGCGCGTGCGCTTCATCGGTGATCCCGACCAGCGCATCGCCGAGGATTTCCTGCGCATCCTGCGCTTCTTCCGCATCCACGCCGCCTTTGGCGCCGGCGATCCCGACCGCGACGGCTATCTCGCCTGCATCCGGGGACGCGCCGGACTTGCCAGCCTGTCGGCCGAGCGGCTGCGCATGGAGATGCTGAAGCTGCTGGTCGCTGGCGGCGCCTCTGCCGCCGCGCTCGCCATGGCCGATGGCGGATTGCTGCAGGCGCTGACCGGCGGCGTGGTCTACACCGGGCCGCTCTCGGCGATGATCGCGATCGAGCGCGAGCTTGGCCTTGCCGCAAGCAGCACGCGACGGCTCGCCGCGCTGACGGTGGCCGTGACCGAAGACGCCAAGCGCGTCGCCACGCGCCTGAGGCTCTCCAATGCGGAAACCAAGGCGCTGGATTCGATGGGGCACCGCTGGTGGCGCCTGGCCACCAAGGGCGAAGCCGATGCGCGGCGATTGCTCTACCGTCTCGGTGCGGAGCGCTATCACGATCGCGTATTGCTGGGCTGGGCGAGAGCCGGCGATGACGTCGGCGTGTCGCGATGGCGTGCGCTCGCCGAGCTGCCGCAGCGCTGGACCGCGCCGAAATTTCCGCTTCGCGCCGCCGACTTCATCGCGCGCGGCATGGCGGAAGGACCCGCCCTCGGACATGTCTTGACGCTCGCCGAGGACGCTTGGCTTGCGGCGGATTTTCCCCTAGAGGAAGCCGCACTCGCTTCCATCGCCGATCAAGCTGCGGCACGTATCAGCCGCGACGAGAGAACGTGACCATCGTCTCAGGCTTCGCCGACATCTCGATCTTTCAGCTCCTGCTGGTCGCGTTGATGGCGTTGTTTGCTTCGATCATCGGTGGTCTCGCCGGCTACGGCACCGGCGCCTTGATGCCGCTGGTGCTGGTGCCGCTGGTCGGCGCCGAGCCGGTGGTGCCGATCATCGCGATCTCCGCGATCTTCACCAATTCCAGTCGCGCGCTCGCCTATCTCCGCTATGCCGATCGCCGCCGCGCGCTGATCGTGTTGGCCTGTGCGGCGCTGACGACGGCGCTCGGCGCCTACGGCTATACGCGCCTCACCAATGCGGGCGCGGCGCTCGTGATCGGCTCCATGCTGATCCTGAGCGTGCCGCTGCGCCGGGTGCTCCGCCGCCGCCAGGTCAAGATCGGCGACACCGGTCTCGCGGCAGGCTCGGTCGGCTATGGCGTGCTGGTCGGCGGCACCTCCGGCTCCGGCGTGATCCTGCTGTCGCTGCTGATGGCCGCGGGCCTCGAAGGCGCCGCCGTCATCGCGACCGATGCCATGATCTCGCTCGGCACCGGCCTGATCAAGATCTCGGTGTTCGGCCTCGCCGGTGCCGTCACCGCGCAGGTGCTCGCCTTTGCATTGCTGATCGGAGCAATCGCGATCCCTGGCGCGTTCCTGGCAAAAGCCTTCGCCGAGCGGATGCCGGTGCACATCCACACCGCGATCCTCGACGTCGCCGTGATCACCGGTGGGCTGGTGATGATCTCGGCGGCGGCGAGGCAGCTGATCGGGTAGATGCCGCCGGCCCAATCACCGCAAGCTTGACTTCGTCTGACATTTGATCATTTTTCAATCACAAGCTGTGGGGCCGGCAATGATCGGATCACGACTGACATGCCTTCTCATGCTCGTCGTCGCGATGGCCGTTGGGACCGATGCCCAAAACCAAACCGCTGACGTTCAGGGGGAATTGCGGTGCTGCGGGTGACAACGCTGGTTGCTGAAGGACGCCTGCCGGCAGGCGGGCTTGAAGGGAATCTACTTCACCGATTTGAGTAAGAAACAAGAAATTCAATGCTTGTCGAATGGAATTGCAGTGATGGCGCGGTGCGGCCTTGGTTGCAAGACCATCCGCCCCTGATGTCGCGAGCGCGTGCCTTTCCTGGAGAGTTGGGAATGTCGACCGATCAACTTGTTCTTCTCAAGTCGCGCAACCAGCGTCTGGCAGAAATGCTTATCTTTCCGCTCGTAGCCCTTCTGGCTGGGCCGATCTTGCGTGCGCTGCTCGGCGACAGCTATGTCATATTCTACGGGCTCGCCGCGATTGTGCTCATCGGCGTGGTCATGACGCGCGTGAGCAGCGAATGGGGCGCCCGGCATGGGGGCGAATGGGTCACCAAGGCCGAACGCCTCCAGCGGCTCATGGCCGAAACCACGCACACGCCTTGGCTGAATGCACTGGCGACAACAGCCATGCTGGCGATGACACTGCTTGGCCTGTTGCTCGTCATCGATCCGCTTGACCGTCTCGGCGAAAGCTACGGCGGACCGATCGCCACGGCTGTTGCGGTCGCGGCGGCGTCGATACTGGCCGGAGCCAGGGCCTTGTTTGCCGGACTCTCGAAGAAGCAGCCGGTTATCGTCGACGAGGCGCCGCCGCAGGGGCATTTCTGGTCCGAACTTCGCTCCGCACTACCGCTGGTCTACGCAGCCTATGCGCTAGCGTCGGCTGCTGCCCTTCTTGTCGCGATGCAACTGAAGGAGTCGATGCAAACCACGGCCTTTATCGTCGTCTTCATCGCCGTGTCGCAGTTGATCCTGACCCTTCGCCGGCGGGCAGGACGGCGAATTTACCCGCGGTCGTTCGATGCCAATTTGGGCCGGCAAGTCGTGGCCGGCGTTCTAGTGTGGGGCATTCCCATGGGCATGATGTTCAGTGCCGGCATGGTTCTCGACGCGATGGGGCGTCCCGCCCAAATGGCACTGATGATCGCTGCGGTGCTGGGTATCAGCCTGATCGGCGGGGCAGCGTTCGGTGTTCTGATCTACGTCATGCTGCGCGTTGCGGAAGCCCGAAGGGCGCAGTAGCGTTTCCATCCCTATCAAAGCTTCGGGCACGCTTGCAGGTGCTCGCCTTTGCTTCTGATCGGCGCGATCGCGATCCCTGGCGCGTTCCTGGCAAAAGCCTTCGTCGAGCGGATGCCGGTGCACATCCACACCGCGATCCTCGACGTCGCGGTCATCACCGGCGGGCTGGTGATGATCTCGGCGGCGGCGAGGCAGCTGATCTAATCAAGTCGGATGTGGCACGCGTCCCGCTGCGGGACCACGCCGCAAGTCTAGCGTGAGGGACTGCAGTCCAGTTCCTTGATCCTGCCGGCGGCGTCAAACGCCAAAAGTGCACTCATGACGCCGGCACTGGTGAGGTAAGAGATAATGGTGCCGTCGTTGCGCCAGGGATTGAGATCATCCAACGTGCCTGCCGGATATTTTCGGAGGTGATCGACCCAATAGGCACGAAGTGCCTCGCGGCCGGTGATGGTTTGGCCGCCGGCGCAGCCGCAATGGACCACGGCGTCCTCGGCATGAAGTTCCAAAATCGCTTCGATATCGCCCGCGCGATAGGCATCAAGCCAGTCGACTGCAACGGCCATGGGGTCAAAGGACATATTTTTCACTCACATGCGTCCAAATCTGGTTCAGGCCGGGGAACCACCAAGCCTCCTATGATTTTAATATCCCACCCGGCCACGGCCATATGCCGAAGGACATAGAGGACCGGGCCGAGGGCAAGATCGATGTTGGACGCGTCCGCGAGGCAGGGGATACTCAAGCCCATCCGGCTTTTGCTCGTCGATCCACAGCCGATCGTTTTGCAGGGACTGAGGTCGGTCCTCGGGACGCAGCCGGATTTCGACGTTGTCGCAGCGTCCAGCGATCGGACAAGCTGCCTCCAAGCAATCCGGAAGCTGACACCTGACGTCGCGCTTCTTGCCGACAAGGTGCCGGATCTGACGGTCGCCGAGATCCTCGCGATCGTGAAGGCTGAGAAGCTCTCCACGCGCCTGGTGTTCTTTACCGAGTCCGACACCGACCACGATCTGACTTCCGCCATCGCAGCCGGCGCCTGCAGCGCAATTTCGAAATATGCCTCTCCCGCCACGATGCTGCGATCACTGCGGCTGATGACCAAGAGCGGCGTGGCACTGGCGAAGTCCGATCTCTCGGCAGCCGGCAAGGAAGCGGACGGCGACGGCAAAGTCGAAAAGATGCTGGAGTTGCTGACGCAACGGGAACGTCAAATCGCACGACTCGTGGCGGAAGGACTGTCGAACAAGGAGATCGCGCGTCAGCTCAACGTGTCCGACGGGACGGTCAAAGTCCACCTCTACAATATTTTCCAGAAGCTTGAGATCACCAACAGGACTGTGCTCGCGACCATCGCATTGCTGCAACGCCCCTCCGGCCTGGCCGCGCTCTCGCTGGCGTTTCTGGCGTTCGCTATTGCGGACGAGCTCAAGGCGTCGGAAGCGAACGACATCTTTCCGGATCAGAACGGCAACGGCCACGCGGACGAGCACGCCGCGTACGAGCCCTGGAAAAAAGGAATTCTCCGGCACCTCGTTGTCTGGGAATCCGGCGAGACGCCGACGCAAGCCCAGAGAGATCTGTTCGCCAAGGCGGTCCAAATCACCAACCCCGCGGCGGCAATGGAAGCGCTGCGCGCGGCCGAGCACTCCGAAGGCGCGAAACCATGGACGCACCACGGTCCAGCTGGATCTGGCGCGCCCGATCTGCCTGCGCGCTTACTGCGCGAAGCAATCGACATACAAATCGGTGACGACCCGGCTCCAGAACATCAATTCCCGCGGCTTCTTTCCAATGTGATGTCGATGCACGGAGGGTATGGCAACTTTGCTATTCTCACCGGTGCGTTGATCTACGCACTGCAGGACCCTCATCTCGCCGCCCACGCGCATGACCTCCGTGACGCCTCGATCGACAGCATCCTGGCCGTCACTGAAGAGAGTGCGACCACGAAACTGGCCGCGGTCACCCATGCTGCCGCCAATCCTGACGACCATTCAGCCCCAAGTTTTCTTTCGCACGATGTCCACCTGTCTTCCGCCGTAGTGACCGCTGGACACGACAATGCCGCTCCAGAAGGCGCTCTGGGTCCAAATGGGCCGGGCGATGCGGGTGACAATCTCCATACACCTGTTGGCGCGGACCTTGGTCGCGATGCCGGTATCGGCGTAGGCGGCAACGTTGAAAACGCTGTTTATCGTTCCTCGACTGATTCGAAATCGACCGCTTCCGACACTGTGTTCGATTTCGCATCGGGGCCGGGCAGGATCAATCTTGCGGCTTTCGGAGCGCTTGCCTGGCTGCACATGACGGCGGCAACCAAGTCTATACCGCCACATACACTCGCCTGGGTCTACGACTCCGCAAGCAACGAAACGATCGTCTATGTGAATGCGACCGATCGTGTCCTTGATGTCGGCGATCGCGGCCTGCTGGAAATTCATCTGGAGGGGATTGTATCCATTGCAGAGGCGGACGTCGGCTCCGAGCCCGATGGCGCCGTTATCGCGACCACCTTGGAGCAGCTCGAAGCCGCGGTGACATCGGCGACCGAAACCGATGAGACTGTTTTGAGCAAGGACCATGTCCAAACCAGTATCGAGGGGAGCGAGAGCACGCTCGGGACGTCTGGAGCCTGGGCCCTTCTGGCCAACAACGGCTCGGGTTTCCATTTCGGGCAGACCCGGACCGGCTTAGGAACGTCGACAAGGCTCGGAAGCTCCACCGACGCGTCGGCGGATGCAACGGAAGAGAGTGATGGCGCGTCTGCCGTCTCGGCTCACGGATCATCCAACGAACTTGCTCATAGCGCGACGGCTCCGGCAGCCGCAAATGTCACATCGAACAATGGTCCGGCCAATACGGGCAACGGCGTTTCGTCGACTGCACCGAACGAGATCGGCCAACCCAATATCGTAACCGCCGACAACGCGGGGCACGGCAACTCGCAGCACGCTTCGGACCCGTCGACTGAAGCAGACTCCAAGCCGGGCAACGGCGTCGGCAATGGCGCCGGGCATCACGATAAGGGCCCGGAGGCTGCGGAAGGGTCAGCGAAGAAGGCAGAACCAGACGGCGCGGAACACGGCAAATCCGGGCAATCAAAGGCCGCAAAAGCACCGGACGCAGCTGAGACCGATCCGGACGTCGCAACGGCCGCCAACACGGGGCACGGCAACTCAAAGCACGCTTCTTCGGAGCCGTCGACTGAGGCTGGCTCCAAACCGGGCAAGGGCGTAGGCAATGCCGCCGAGCATCACGATAAGGCCTCGGAGGCTGCGGGAGGGTCAACGAAGAAGGAAGAGCCAGCGGGCGCGGAACACGGCAAATCCGGGCACTCCACCGCACCGGACGCAGCCGATATCGATCCGGGCGCCGCAGCGGCTGCCAGCGCGGGTCACGGCAACTCGAAGCATGCGTCGGAGCCATCGACTGAGGATGGCTCCAAACCAGGCAAGGGCGTCGGCAATGCCGCCGAGCATCACGATAAGGTCTCGGAGGCTGCGGGAGGGGCAGCGAAGAAGGAAGAGCCAGCGGGGGCGGAACACGGCAAATCCGGGCACTCAACGGCGCCGGACGCAACCGATATCGATCCGGGCGCCGCAGCGGCTGCCAGCGCAAGCCACGGCAACTCGCAGCACGCTTCGCAGCCGGGGTCTGCAAAGGCGGCGGCCAGCGAATCGACTGAAGCTGGCTCCGAACCGGGCAACGCCCATGGCGCCGATCATCATAACGCTTCGGCCTCTGACGCTGCGCACGGACCAGCGAAGACGGCAGAACCAGGTGCCGCGGAACACGGCAAGTCCGGGCACTCAACCGCTGCAAACGCACCGGACGCAGCTGAGACCGATCCGGGCGTCGCAACGGCCGCCAGCACAAGCCACGGCAACTCGCAGCACGCTTCAGAGCCGGGCTCTGCAAAGGCGGCAAGCACGGAATCGACTGAAGCTGGGGGCAAACCGGGCGATGGCGGCCAGCATCACGCTTCGGCTTCGCACGCTGCGGGGGCAGTGAAGACGACAGAACCAGCCACGGTGGACCACGGCAGCTCGGAGGACGAGTTGCACTCAACCTCTGCCAACGCATCGCAAGCAGCCGACGTCATAGAGCCGAGCGTCGCAGCCGGCGGCAACGCCGGACGCGGCAACTCGCAGCACCCTGCGCAATCTGCTGCAATCGCATCGGAAGACGCGCACCCTGCCAAAGCTGCGTTGGGGATCGGCGGCCTGGACCAAGGACCGGTGTTCCGCTTCGATAGCGGACCAACTCCTTCTACTCTCGTCGCGACAGTTGAGCTGAAACAGCTCAATAATCCGCTCGATCCGCACGTTCCGCATGGTCAAGCGGAGGACCTCGCCAAGCCCGTCCCTCATGCGCTGAACGGACACGCGGACGATCACGGCAACAACGGCGCGCATCAAGCCATTGTACCTGCGCATCATGATTTGCTGATTTGAACTGTGATCGCGACGGGCGATGATCTCGTTCGCCCTGCCATATGCCTCGTCAACTATCATCGCTGGACCGCTTGATGGAACTAGCCGTCAAACGCGCGTTGGCAGATGTGGAGTCGCTAGGAACGATCGAAGCAAAGCCGGATTGGGCCCTGAACTTTTTGGAAAGGGCCTCTCATGCGTGCAATCGCGTTCAGCTCCTGCTTGGCAGTCGTGCTATCCATTTCGTCCGCGGTTCACGCGCAATCCGCAACAGAGGATATCAAGTCCAAGGCCCAGCGGCTTGTCGCGCCTCTTGTCGAAAGTCGCGACAGCCGGCTGCAATCGGTCGCAACCTTCGAGCATCAGGTAACCGGCGTCACCGTCGCCCCGGACGGCCGTATCTTCGTGAACTTCCCGCGCTGGACGGAGGATACGCCGGTCTCGGTGGCCGAACTCATGCCGGATGGCTCGACCAAGCCATATCCCAACGAGGAATGGAACGGCTGGCGCAACGCGCGAATGTCGGAAGTATCGCCCAAGGATCACTTCGTCTGCGTTCAAAGCGTCGTTGCGGACCGGCGCGGTTCGCTTTGGGTCGTCGATCCCGCGGCTCCCAATGCCGAGAAGACGGTGAAGGGTGGACCCAAGATCGTCGAGGTCGATCTGAAATCGAACACTGTGAAGCGGACCTTTCCGATCGCGGCGGACGTCGCTGGTCCGGCCAGCTATCTCAACGACATCCGTATCGCTCCCGACGGAAAATTCGCGTATCTGACCGATTCCGGTTCGCCCGGCGGCCTGGTTGTTCTCAACATCGAGTCCGGGCAGGCTTGGCGTGTGCTGAGCGACGATCCTTCGACCCAGTTCGATCCGAGCGTCACCGTAATGACAGATGGCCAGCCCTTGCGGCGGCCGGACGGACGGCAGCCCTTGTTCAATGCCGACAGTCTGGCGCTGTCGAAGGACGGCAACACCCTCTATTGGCAGGCCCTGACCGGAAAGACTCTCTACCGGATCGCCACGTCCAGTATCCAGAGTGCGGACGCGGCGGCTCACGCTCGCCCGGAAACAGTAGCAACGACGGAGCCCGTCGATGGGCTCTGGACCGGCGAACATGACGAAATCTATCTGAGCTCGATCGCCAACAATGCCGTCAAGGTCCTCAACCCCAGCGATGGGACCGTGCGACAGCTGTTGACGGATTCGCGCCTGCGCTGGCCGGACACCTTCTCGCAAGGTCCTGATGGCGCAATCTATGTCACCGCGTCGCATATCCAGGATTCGCCCTGGTTCCACATGGCGTGGACTGACAAGAACTTCACGCTGTTCAAGTTCATGCCCGGCGACGCGAACACCGTCGGGTCAAGCCGCGACCCGAACCGGCAGTAAGCGCAAGGCTCCGGAAACGCCGCAGGGCGAGGAGGAATGATGGCCTACTGGCTTGAGCCTTTAGCCGGCGCGCTGCTGATGGCACTGATCCTTGCCGACGTATTCCTCACGGTTCTCTACGCACGCGCCGGCACCGGAATTATCAGCGACCGCCTGGCCAGACTGGTTTGGCTCGCGCTGCGCCGGCTTTCCTCGGCCGGCAACGGCAACCATCTGCTTTCATTCTGCGGCCCGTTGATCCTGGTCGCCTTGCTGTTCACCTGGTCTATTCTGCTCGCGCTTGGGGCTGCACTGATTGTGCACCCTCAGCTCGGGACCAGCATTACCAGCAGCAACCAGGAGACCCCAACTGACTTCGTGACCGCGCTTTATGTCGCCGGAAGCAGCCTGTCGATCGTAGGCGGCAGCAACTTTGGTCCGCAAAGTGCCGGAGCGAAACTCCTGTTTCTCCTGAATTCGGTGATCGGGACGTCAGTCATTTCGCTCACCATCACTTACCTGATGCAGATCTACGGCGCGCTCAGGAGCAGGAACTCGCTTTGCCTCAAGATTCACGCGCTTTGCGGTGAGACCGGCGATGCAGCGGACCTGCTCGCGCATCTGTTCGCAAATAACCAGCTGAGCGCGGGCTACAACAATCTGTCCGAGTTGGCCGCGGAGGTCACCGATACCAAAGAAGCTCACCACTTCTATCCCGTCCTGTTCTACTTCCGCTTTCCTGAACCGTTCTACTCCGTCTCCCGGTCGTCACTCATCGTGCTCGATGCCGTCTCGCTGATCCGAAGTGTATTGCCGAAGGACGCCGATTGGCTCAAGCAATCCGGCGCGGTCACCCAACTATGGTCCTCCGCGCTGCTACTCCTTTCCACCCTCAACAACGTTTTCCTGCACGAGAAAGCATCGGCTGAAGCCGACGACCGAGATCGGCAGCTCTGGCGGATCCGGTTCGACAATGCACGACGGCGGCTGCGGCAAGCAGGTATCAGTGTCACCGACGATCTTCCGCATTCGTGCGAATCCTACATGGAACAGCGAAGAATGTGGGACTCTCTGGTTTGCGTGCTTGGCAATTCCATGGCTTACCGGCCCTCGGACATCGATCCGGCGATACTAAGGGCGTAAACCCCTGCCGTACTTCTCGCCGAGCGCGCCTGGCCTGGTCTGGTCTCGCGTCTCCGCGACGCGACGCCTTCGGCGGATCAGCCTCATGAGGCGAATTGTTTCAGGGTTGCAGCCGTGAGAGCAGACGTTGCCGATCCTGATCGCGACTTCGCTGCTCCATCCGCATCCGGTCGAGTTCGCCTTCAGCTTTGGTTGTGTCCTGGTTCTGGCGCTTCATTTCAATGATCAGCGCCTCCTGCTCGGCGAGCCGCCGTTCTCCTTCGACGACGTCGCGCTCGATCTGGCTCAGCTCATCATATATCGCCGTCGTGTACATCGCGATCCTCGCGCGGCCGTGCTGCCAGCACGCCGCAGAGTAGCTTTTGCCTCTTGCAGGGCCTTAATCGGGGCCGCCTCTGCGGCTACGGCCGCAGCACGAGGCGCATGACTTTCAACTCAACCAGCTTCGCGAACGTTCCGGCTGATGCCATTTTTTCCCGGGCTTCGATTGGTCGCACGGGGGCATGTTGTAATGATTTTGGCGGAAGCGGCTCACCTAACACGCGACTCGCTGGAACGGACCTCGTCGCGGCGACAGTGCACTCGGCTCACGGCTGCGCTTCGGCCAAGTTGCAAACAGGCGATCGGCACAATATCGTCGATTGTCTGCCCCCATGTCTTCCGCCCTCATGCCTGACGTCCGATCTCCCAGGAGCCAACACTATGAATGTGGTCTCAGTGCCCGGCGGGATCCATCGCCCTCCAGGGAAGGTCGACATCCCGTCCGCTTGGCGGGGCGCTGAGATGAAAGCCAATCCCGATCGATGGTTGATATCGCTTGCGGCCGGCGAGATCGCGGAACTCGAGGGCGCGGCTGAAACGTATCTTGGCAAAAACAAAAGAATCGCCGAGATCACGAAGGAAAGCTTTCCGCTTCCCCGCCTCGGCGCGCATCTGGAAGAGCTTAAGACAACGCTCCTGGCTGGCCTTGGCTTCGAAGTGATCCGTGGCTTGCCGGTGGAAAAATATAACCAGGAGTTCGCCGCTACGATCTTTTGCGGAGTGGGCGCGCATCTTGGATCGGCGCGGTCTCAGAATGCAGCGGGTCACATTCTCGGTCACGTCCGTGACACCGGCGCCGATGCAAAGGATCCGAACACCCGAATTTATCAAACTTCGGAACGGCAGACATTCCACACGGATTCGTCCGACGTGGTTGGATTGTTATGCATTCGCGAGGCGATGGAGGGAGGGGATTCTCTCCTGGTCAGTACGACGACAATCTACAACGAGATGTTTGACAGGCGTCCCGACCTTGCCGCTCTCTTGTTTGATCCGATCGCGACAGACCGGCGAGGCGAGGTGCCGGAGAACGAAAAGCCATATCTTGAAATCCCGGTGCTGAATTGGCATGCGGGGTTCCTGACCGGGTTCTATCAGCGCCAGTATATCGATAGTGCGCAGCGCTTTCCCGATGCGCCGAGACTGACGCCGGCTCACGTCGAGGCGCTCGATCTCTTCGACGCGCTCGCAAATGATCCCACTCTGCATTTCGGCATGCGGCTTCAGCCGGGCGACATGCAGTTCGTTTACAATCATGCCTTGCTGCATGACCGGACCGGATTCCGCGATTGGCCCGATGCAGGCCAGAAGCGTCATTTATTGCGCCTTTGGCTGAGCATGGAAGGCGACCGGCCGTTGCCCGATTGCTTCAAGCAGCGCTATGGCTCGATTGAGATCGGCAACCGCGGCGGCATCATCACCAAAGGTACCAGCTTGAACGTCCCGTTGGATTGACGTTCCGGATGGGTTGAGCCGGAAGCCCGCACCCAACTTGGCCTCGCAAGCTCTAGTCGCAAGAGCAGGGCGGACAATCCGTTCGACAGCGCCAAGCTGAAACTCTCAACGTGGCTCGACGCGACCAGGGCGAGTACCCATAAATGCCGCTTCTCGGCCTAAAGCGGACTTACGCATCACCCGAGCTACTTGAATGCCGCGGTCTCCGCCAGGGCGGGTGTACTTGGCCGCACGAATACAATGGTGGAGTTCACTGGAATTTCCGCGTTCTCGCGGGTGCCCTGGCCGATGAGAATGAGGCCTGCTCCACCATTGGCCACCGTCAGGATGACCGGTTCACCCGCCCATGTCCTGATCGGCTCCATGCCGATGATGAGAAACTCACCGATTGGCTGGTCCAAGTACTGAAGTCTCAGCTGCGGAGCGATTTCTGCGGGCGCAAGTCCGAAACCCAGCCGTTGCGCGCGCGCATAGATTTCGGTCAACGATGCTGTCTCGCCCTCGAAGCCGAGCTCAGCGGCCGAGACAGGGACGAGCTCCACGTCCGTTTTCTTGCCACTCAGAGTAAAAGCCGGCCGCGCAAGGACTTCAGCAGCGGCGCTTCCGACGTCGCAGCCCATTGCACTCATCGCCTTGCGAAGGGCGCGCATGTCCCTGAACGTCCCTATCGCAATCGTCTTCCAGGGCCGAACATCGGCGGCCGAACTGACGGGAGTCTGCGATCGCGGCACCGGAGGAGCGGTCTTGAGGTCCAGGTGATTGCGCAGAACGTCCTGCGCGGTGCATTGAGCTTTGGCCTCGCTTGCGAAAGCGAGGATAAGCGCGCCACAGAGCAGCAGGGCAATGACGCCGCTGTCCCGGTCTGTCGAACGATTCGGCCTCGCGATGTTTCGGTGCGAGGCGATGTAGTCGATCTCGCCACGCGTCGTGCCGATGTCCATGAGTTCCCTGTCGCTGAGGCTGCACAGGGTCGCTTGTGCACTCCGGCGTCTGCGGCGCTCCCGCCATGTGCTCAAGAATTGCCGGACCAGGCTGACAACGCGCTGCGTTGATCCGAAGGGCCGTCGCATCCCCGCGGCGCCATAGATCGCGCTCATCGCAATCTCCTTTGGCTTGCTTCTCACCGAGGGCTAAGGTGCCAATGCTCGATCCGGTGCGCTTGACGAGGGGCTTACATTTTTCTTACCGGCGGCTTATTCTTTGCGTTCCGGCCGGTGCACACTTGATATTCGGCTTACATTTTCCGTTTCGAAGGCCTATCCTCGCCGGACAATCGCTGCTGCGCCTCGGAAGTAGAGGGCGAGCTTGGGGAATGGTGCCATGCGCTATTTCTTCGAGGACTGTATGTTGGATACCGAACGGCGCGAGTTGCGGCGCGGTCTCGATACCGTGCCTACGACGCCACAGGTACTTGATCTGCTCGGCTATTTGATCCGCAGCAGGGATCGCGTCGTCAGCAAGGATGATCTTATAAACGCGATTTGGAGCGGTCGGATCGTGTCTGATGCGGCGCTGACGACCCGATTGAACGCGGTCCGACGTGCGATCGGCGACTCCGGCGCGCAACAACGTCTTATCAAGACATTTCCGCGAAAGGGCTTTCGTTTCGTGGGCGCTGTCCACGATGACGAGCGATGTCCCGAAACTGCGGGGATATCAGGCGCCCTCGCAGAACCGTCGAATCTTGCGTGCGCAACCGCGGAGGCCGCGGTTTTGGTCTCGGAGTTCTCCGAAAAAGTAGCTTGCAAACGGCGATCCAAGAACTGGGTGCGTCACATCAGAGGCCCTCTGAAGTTCGTTGGCGGGACGCTGGCGTCGGTTGCGGCGATCGGTGCAATTGCCGGCGGCCTTCTCGGTTATTGGAATGTCTGGAAGACGCTCCGTACTGACCCACTTCGGGAAGCTCGAGAGCTTCAAGGAGAACCGATAGTCAGGCCCGAGATCGCGCATCGTCTCTCTCTCATCGTGTTGCCCTTCATCAACCTCAACAACGATCCAGAGCAGGATCACCTTGCCGATGCCATCACGACAGATTTGACGACCGATCTTGCGCGAGCGCCCGCCACTTTCGTCATCGGACGCGAGGCCGCCCGCACCTACAAGAATAAGTCGATCGATCTGAAGCAGCTTGGAACGGATATCGGCACCCGCTGGGCGGTGCGCGGCGCGGTGAAGCGCAGCGGAGATCAGGTGCGGATCAGCGTATCGCTGACTGATCTTCAGACTGCGCACGACGTATGGTCCGACCGGTTCGACGGCGATCGGACAGATCTAGCCATCTTGCAGAAGAATATCACGGTGCGGCTCCTCTGTGTTGCGCACCTGCAGCTCCGCCAATACGAAGAAGCCATCGAACCGTGTAGCCGATCGCTAAATATCGGCGCGGGCCTTCAGGCTTACACAAGCTGATCTCGGCCTACGGCCGACGGGACAAATGGGAATTGCCGTGACAGTGCTGGCTGCACCACTTACGTGAGACACGATGATCCTGAAAGTATCCGCCGAGGAATCCCGTCAGCAAGGTAACGGATGCTGACAAGAGGACGAATCCGGACAACGTCCTCGTCGGCCGTTCTGCCATGCAGCGATGTCCGCTATCGCGCCATTGTTGGCGAAGAAGCGGACATCATGCGCGCCGGAGCTGTGCGCTCCGATCAAACTAGATGCGGCTTCAGCCGCGCTTACTCCTCGTCTTCGTCGTCTTCATCCTCGTCTTCGTCGTCGAGCTCTTCCAGGTGCTCGAGCACCGCAAGCGGGAGCGTCTCGCGAAACAGATCGCCTTCCGCGCCCATCCAGAGACAGATCACGTCGTCGCCTTTCACGTCCGCGACGGTGAGCGGCTGCCCGCCGGATTTCAGCATGACGATATCGCCGGCTTTTAGTTCCATGGATGGTCCTTTCGGGTTGATTGACGGTGAAGCTAGCAAACCGGCATGACATGCCAATCACGGGCTACTCGGTCGGTTTATGTGTTGCGGTAGCGCGCATCCGCCGGCCGGACTGCTGAAACGTCGATCAGAGAGCTTTAGGCCGGAGCGATCCCATCACGAGAGGCAATGGCGCCTGTTCGATGGATGGCGCAAGGGCTCTTCCGTCCCGTGCGTCGCGACCATGACACCATGCGCCTGTTTTGCCCGACGGAGCAAACGATTTTGTCAGATCCGCAGTTTACGCTTGCCGCAAGTCCTTGATTTTGCTGCGGCCGTCTACTGTGCATGGGGTTGTTTTCGATGTTTTTGTTTGCGCACCCTGATTGCAGTCAGCCCGGCACCAGTTCTGTCAGCGAGCGGATGATGCGGTCGGGCTTGACGATCGAGCCTTCGGGCAGGCCGTCGCCATGCACGTCGATCCAGATCGAGTAGATGCCGAGACGCTGCGGAGTCACCACTTCCCATTCCAGATTGTCGCCGATCATCCAGGTATCCTCGGCGGTGACGCCGAGCGCGTCCATCGCGTGCAGATAGGCGCGCTCCTCGGGCTTGCCGAAGCCGTGCTCGCCCTCGATCTGGATGTGATGGAAGCGATGCGCCAGCTCGAAGCGCTCCACCTTGGCGCGCTGAGTGTCGGCGGCGCCGTTGGTCACCAGCGCGAGCTTGATGCCGAGCGCCTTGAGCCTGTCGATGGCGTCATGTGCGCCCGGGAAGACGAACATCTCCTCCTCGCGATAGGCGGTGAAACGGTCGGCGAGACGAATGGCGAGGTCGTCGGGCAAGGCGCGATGACCGGCGGCCGCGAGCGCGGCGAAGCCGCCCTTGACGGTGAGATGCCGGGCCTCGGCGAGCTTCATCCGCCACGAAGCGTCCGCATTGGCCCAGAAGTTTTTCGCGAAAGCGAGTACCGTGCTTGCGACCAGTTGCGGCGGCAGCGGCGCGAGCTCCTCCGCGAACTCCGCTGTGATCGTGTTCCAGGCGATCTCGGGCCGCGCATAGGCCGACAGGATGGTGTCGTCCATGTCGATCAGCATGGCGCGCGGCAGCGGCTTCATTGCGGGCTTCATCGTCGTCATGGCCACTTCACCTCCGGCGGCAGCGACGACAGGATCGAATCCACATTGCCGCCGGTCTTGAGACCGAAGATGGTGCCGCGGTCGTAGAGCAGGTTGAACTCGACATAGCGCCCGCGCCGGATCAATTGCTCCTCGCGATCCTCCGCGGTCCAGCTCGTCGCGAAATTGCGCCGCACGATGTCGGGATAGATCTTTAGGAAAGCGCGGCCGACATCCCGGGTGAAGGCGAGGTCGGCGTCCCAGTCGCCGCTGTCGTGCCAGTCGTAGAAGATGCCGCCGATGCCGCGCGCCTCTTTGCGGTGCGGCAGGTGGAAATACTCGTCGCACCACTTCTTGTACTTGTCGTAATCGGCGATGCCGTTCGGCTGCGTGCAGGCCTGTTTCATTGCGGCGTGGAAGGCGATGCTGTCGGCATCGTCCTGCGTGCGCCGGCGGTCGAGCACCGGCGTGAGATCGGCGCCGCCGCCGAACCAGGCTTTGGTGGTGACGACGAAGCGCGTGTTCATGTGCACCGCCGGTACATGCGGATTACGCAGATGCGCAATCAGCGAGATGCCGGAGGCCCAGAACTTCGGGTCGTCCGCCGCACCGGGAATCTGCGCGCGAAACTCGGGCGCGAATTCGCCGTGCACGGTGGAGCAGTGCACGCCGACCTTCTCGAACAGGCGGCCTGACATCATCGACATCACGCCGCCGCCCCCGGCCGCGCCGGTATGATCGGTACGCTGCCACGGCGTGCGCTTGAAGCGGCCGGGCTCGCCCGGATAGAGGCTTTGCGGGGCATCGTCCTCCAGCCGCTCGACGCTCGCGCAGATGTCGTCGCGCAGGGATTCGAACCAGGCGCGTGCGCGGGTCTTGCGGTCTTCGATCAAGCTCGGGTCCAATGTGGATGTCATTCTCTCAACCCTGCGGACCGTAATAGGTGCAGCTCTCGCCGCAACTGTCGCGGTGGATGCTGACACGGGCGAGCTTGCCGATAGGCGCCAGCCGCTCCCAGACGAAGCGCGAGAGGTTTTCCAGCGTCGGTGTGCCCAGCGCCTCGATCTTGTTGAGGTACTTGTGGTCAAGCGTCATGCGCACGTCCTCGATGGCGCGCTGGACCAGGCCGAGATCGACCACCATGCCGGTTTTGGAATCGGGCGTGCCGCGCAGCGTCACCTCGGCGCGGAAGGAGTGGCCGTGGATCTCTTCGCTGGCGGCGCCAAACGTCGTTCCCGACAATGAGTGCGCCGCCTCGAAGCGAAACGATTTCGTCAATTCCCACATCTGTTCGAAAACCAATCCTATCTGATACCAAGCGACTTATGCGTCTGCACGCTGAGCCGCCATTGCGGATGATTCAGGCAATAGTCGATTGCGCCCGCGGTGTTTTGGGCGACCTCGGGCCCGTCCATCGGCTGCAGCGAGAAGCGCTCGAAGGCGAGATCCGCGAAGGCCTCGGGCATGGCGAGCGGCTGCGGATAGACCAGCTTCAGCTCGTGACCGCGCCGGATCACAAGATCGCTGCCGCCCTTCGGGCTGACGCAGATCCAGTCGAGCCCTTCGGGCGGGGCGATCGTGCCGTTGGTTTCGACCCCGATCTCGAAGCCGCGGGCATGAAGCGCGTCGACCAGCGCGGCATCGACCTGGAGCAGCGGCTCGCCGCCGGTGAGCACCACGTAACGGTTGTCGGCCGACGCCGTCCATTGCGCCGCGATGGTGCCGGCGAGTTCCGCAGCCGAAGCATAGCGCCCGCCGAGCGTGCCGTCGGTGCCGACGAAATCGGTGTCGCAGAATTTGCAGGTGGCCTCGCTGCGGTCGGCCTCGCGCCCGCTCCAGAGATTGCAGCCGGCAAAGCGGCAAAACACGGACGCGCGCCCGGCATGGGCGCCTTCGCCTTGCAGGGTCAGGAAGATTTCCTTGACCGCGTAACTCAACCGTCTCTCCTCAACTTTATCAAACTTGCGGGTTCCGGAGCTGCCGCAGCGCTTCGCCTGCGGCCATCGCCGCGGTCATGGCGACATTGAGCGACCGCAGCCCCGGAGCGATCGGGATCACCAGCCGCGCGTCCGCCGCCTCGACCACGGCCTCGGTGACGCCGGCGCTCTCGCGCCCGAATAGCAGGATGTCCGCCGTCTGGTAACGGAAATCGCGGTAGTCGGTCGCTCCCTTGGTGGTGAACAGCAGCAGGCGGGCGCCCTGCGCCGCGCGCCATTGCTCGAATTTCGACCAGGAGTCGTGCCTGACGATGCTGACCTGATCGAGGTAGTCCATTCCCGCCCGGCGGAAATGCCGGTCGGAGACGGGGAAGCCCGCGGGTTCGATGATGTGGGCGGCCACGCCCAGACAGGCGCAGAGCCTGAGAATCGCGCCGGTGTTCTGGGGGATGTCGGGTTGGAAAAGCGCTATCTGCATGGGCTCTGCATGGGCTGTATCGGTTCGGTGCGGGCCGGAAATGTCTCAATAAAACATCGCTGGCCGCGGAATTCGTGCATTGCACGCTCCCGCGCCGATAGCGGGCTTGCGCTCGCCCGGCAAGGGTGCCAATAGAACGATTCTGGACTGCTGTTTTCGCCTTGTTTTGGTGGGGGCACGTGAAGTTCTGCCGCCGCGGGGGGCCGCGGGCGCCGGCAGGCTGTTCTGGGGACCTTGGGGGCTCCTGGAGCGGTTCCGCCGGCTGCATAAGAAGAAAGGGTTGGAATCGTGACGACAGCGTCTTCGGCGGACCATCCGACACGCCGTGATTTCTTATTCGTTGCAACGGGGGCAGCTGCAGCAGTAGGGGGCGCAGCCGCGCTCTGGCCCTTCATTTCCCAAATGAATCCTGATGCGTCGACCATCGCCGCCGGTGCGCCGATCGAGGTCGATCTCAGCCCGGTCGCCGAGGGGCAGGACATCAAGGTGTTCTGGCGCGGCAAGCCGATCTATATCAGCCACCGCACCAAGAAGCAGATCGACGAGGCGCGCGCCGTCAACGTGGCGAGCCTGCCCGATCCGCAGTCCGACGAGGCCCGGGTCAAGTCCGGCCACGAGCAGTGGCTGGTCGTGATCGGCATCTGCACCCATCTCGGCTGCATCCCGATCGCCCATGAAGGCAATTACGACGGGTTCTTCTGCCCCTGCCATGGTTCGCAGTACGATTCGTCCGGCCGCATCCGCCAGGGGCCCGCGCCCGCGAACCTGCCGGTGCCGCCGTACCAGTTCGTTTCCGACACCAAAATCCAGATCGGCTGAGCCTCGGGCCCTCGTCCGAAGCTTCGCGCCGTCTCGTCGTACTATTTCCTCAGGATCGCATCATGAGCGGACCATCCGACTACCAGCCGAGCAATCCGGCCCTGCAATGGATCGAGCGACGTCTGCCGATCCTCGGCCTCATGCACTCCTCCTTCGTGGTCTATCCCACCCCGCGCAACCTGAACTATTGGTGGACCTTCGGCGCCATCCTCTCGTTCATGCTGGGGATCCAGATCCTGACCGGCGTGATCCTGGCGATGCACTACACGCCGCATGCCGACCTCGCCTTCAAGTCGGTCGAGCTGCTCGTCCGTGACGTCAATTACGGCTGGCTGCTGCGCAACATGCATGCCGTCGGCGCCTCGATGTTCTTCGTCGCCGTCTATGTCCACATGCTGCGCGGCCTTTATTACGGCTCCTACAAGGAGCCGCGCGAGGTGCTCTGGATCCTCGGCGTCATCATCTACCTGCTGATGATGGCGACCGGCTTCATGGGCTACGTGCTGCCGTGGGGCCAGATGAGCTTCTGGGGCGCCACCGTCATTACCAATCTGTTCTCCGCCATCCCCTATGTCGGCGAGAGCATCGTGACGCTCTTGTGGGGCGGCTATTCGGTCGGCAACCCGACGCTGAACCGCTTCTTCTCGCTGCACTATCTGCTGCCGTTCCTGATCGCGGGCGTCGTCGTGCTCCACGTCTGGGCGCTGCATGTCTCCGGCCAGAACAACCCCGATGGCGTCGAGCCCAAGACGGAGAAGGACACGGTTCCGTTCACGCCGCATGCGACCATCAAGGACATGTTTGGCGTGTCCTGCTTCATGCTGCTCTACGCCTGGTTCATCTTCTACATGCCGAACTATCTCGGCGACGCCGACAATTACATTCCGGCGAACCCGGGCGTGACGCCGCCGCACATCGTGCCGGAATGGTATTACCTGCCGTTCTACGCAATCCTGCGCTCGATCCCGAACAAGCTTGCGGGCGTGATCGGGATGTTCTCGGCGATCATCATCCTGTGCTTCCTGCCCTGGCTTGATGCTGCCAAGACCAAATCGTCGAAGTACCGTCCGCTGGCCAAGCAGTTCTTCTGGATCTTCGTCGCGGTCTGCATCCTGCTCGGCTATCTCGGCGCGCAGCCGCCGGAAGGCATCTACGTGATCGCCGGCCGGGTCCTGACATTCTGCTACTTCGCCTACTTCCTGATCGTGCTGCCGCTGCTCTCGCGGATCGAGAAGCCGCGGCCGGTGCCGAACTCGATCTCGGATGCCGTCCTGGCCAAGACCGGGAGCAGGTCGACGCCGATGGTGTCGAGCGCGATCGTGCTTGCGCTGGCGGGCGCGTTGTTTGCGGGCTCAGCCGACAGCGCGCGTGCCTCCGAAGGCAGCGACAAGCCGCCGGGCAACAAATGGTCGTTCGCCGGTCCGTTCGGCAAGTACGACCGCGGTGCGCTCCAGCGCGGCCTGAAGGTCTACAAGGAAGTCTGCGCCAACTGCCACGGCCTGTCCTACGTCGCCTTCCGCAACCTCGCGGAAGCCGGTGGTCCCGGCTATTCGGTCGCGCAGGCTGCAGCCTTTGCCTCCGACTACAAGGTCAAGGATGGTCCGAACGACGCCGGTGACATGTTCGAACGCCCGGGCCGGCCGGCGGATTATTTCCCCTCGCCATTCCCGAACGAGCAGGCCGCGCGTGCGGCAAACGGCGGCGCGGCGCCGCCGGATCTGTCGCTGATTACCAAGGCGCGTTCCTACGGCCGCGGCTTTCCTTGGTTCATCGTCGACTTCTTCACCCAATATCAGGAGCAGGGCCCGGACTACGTCTCGGCGGTGCTCCAGGGCTTTGAAGACAAGGCGCCCGAAGGCGTGACGATCCCGGAGGGGTCCTACTACAACAAGTATTTCCCGGGCCACGCCATCAAGATGCCGAAGCCGCTCAGCGATGGCCAGGTCACCTATGACGACGGCTCGCCGACCACGATCGCGCAGTATTCCAAGGACGTCACCACGTTCCTGATGTGGACCGCCGAACCGCACATGGAAGCGCGCAAGCGCCTCGGTTTCCAGGTCTTCATCTTCCTGATCATCTTCGCCGGCCTGATGTACTTCACCAAGAAGAAGGTCTGGGCCGACTCGCACTGAGCGGCCCGAGGCGAGAATGAAGAGGCCCCCGCAAGGGGGCTTTTTTGTTGGGCACGAGAGTGTGTTGTCAGGCGCGATTGCCTATCGCGCGCTCAAACGCCAAAATGCCGCGAACTCAAAAACTCGTCGGAGGACACCATGGGAACCGCCATCACCTTCAAGCGCCCGGACGGCAAGGACGCATCGGGCTATCTCGCCAATGCCGCGCGCGGCAACGCGCCGGGCGTGGTGGTCATCCAGGAATGGTGGGGCCTGTCAGACCAGATCAAGGGCCTGTGCGATCGCTTCGCGCTGGCCGGTTTCGATGCGCTGGCGCCCGATCTCTACAAGGGCAAGGTGGTGCCGTATCACGACACCGACGCCGCCGGCAAAGAAATGAACTCGCTCGATTTCATGGACGCCACCACGCAGACCGTGCGCGGCGCCACGCAATATCTGTCGCGCAACGGCGCCAAGGTCGGGCTGACAGGCTTCTGCCTCGGCGGTGCCGTCACCATCATCGGCGCGGTGCATGTGCCGGAGCTCGCGGCCGGCGTCGTGTTCTACGGCATTCCGCCGGAGCAGGCGGCCAAGCCCGCCGACGTCAAGATCCCGCTCCAGGCCCATTTCGCCAACAAGGACGATTGGTGCACGCCGGAGCTGGTCAGCGGCTTCGAAAACGCCATGAAGGCCGCCGGCAAGTCGCTCGAGCTGTTCCGCTATGACGCCGAGCACGCCTTCGTCAACGAGCAGCGCCAGGCCGTCCACGACCGCGAAGCCGCCGAGCTCGCCTGGGGCAGGGCGACGGAGTTTTTCCGGAAGCATCTCGGGTAGGCTGGGCGGCGGCGCGCCGCGATCAACGCATCCCGATTGAAAATCGGTCACTACAATCATAGGCTGCAGTCGCATGGCATTCGCCAAGCGACTGCTGGAGAGTACGATGATTGTGGATGGCCGCTTGACCAAGATTGTGGTGCCGCGCAAAGCGCTGGAAGCGGCCCGGGACCCCGAGAAGGCCGACTATCTAACCGGCGCTGTGGTCGACTATGTCAGCCAAATTCAGCACTTCGGCGTCTACACGAGAGGTGAACTCCCGGCCGTGGCCATACAGGCCTATCATGCCGACTTGTATCTCGCTCAGGTCTGCAACGGCGGTCACAGCCAGTTCATCGGCAACATAGGGCTCGCGATGCTCCCAACGACGTCCGGCGATGCACTCGCTGGATTGGAGGCGATGGGAGCGAGCGCGCAACACCAGATCTTGCAGGAGATGATCGCCTGGGTAAAGGCACATCCCGACGAGGCTGCGCTGCAGACCGGATTCGAAAACCGCGCCGCGGCGCTCAGCGCGCTTGATAAGCGCTTCTATGCGGTAGAACGAGAGCAACCAATGATACCACTCGCGGCCCGATGGATCGCGAGCTGGCCCGAATTGCACGCCGTCGCGCAGGAGCAGTATGCTTCCGAAATCGAGCGGCTTGCGCAGCTTAACCCACATCTGTCCCACCGCCGGATCTGGCAAAGCGTTCGCCACATCAGCTTTCAGATGACTGACGACTTGCAGATCACGGTCGCGGCGGCCTGTGGGGCGGTGAGGCCTGACCCGGAGCTCAAGGTCATGGTGCTTCCAGGATTCGACACGGATGTGGAGGGGCAGCAATGCACGGCGTTCGGCGTAAGGACCAACAAGGGCTCGCGGCTATGCGTCTTTGACGAGGCGGGTGGGCGACTTTATGAACTTACGAAGCCCCCTACGATAGTGGGCGCGCGGCTGTCGACTGTGGGGACTGACACGATCCAGAATTTCTTGAGAATTGCCGAGAAAAACTTTGCGGCCGAAGCGATCGACCTGCTGTTGCGGAAGTTAAGTCTGGGTCCCACCGCGGTGATCACGGCCTTGAGCGTGAGCGACGATCGAGCCACTTGGTGTGCGGTCACAGGTGAGACCAGCGTCTTGGTCGAAACCTTTGGCGACCGCGCCCAGGTCATCGGATCTGAACGCGAACTCGTGCTCACGGTCATGCGAGACGAAATCGAGCGTCATGCCGCAGACGCGGCCGTGGGGCGCGACAGCCTGCAAGACCGGCCATAACCCTCGCCATTTGCGCCATTTTGCCGGTCGAGGCGTGCCAGCCGCTCTTGACGCCATCCCCGCGCCATGATGAGTATCCGCCTATGAGCACCGCCGTCCGCCCATCCCGTCTTTGGTGGCGCACCTCCTGAGAGGTGGCCGGTGCGATTTATTCTCCCAAAATCGTCTGAGGTCGCCCACGCAGTGCGGCGGCCCGATCGTTTGTCCTGTGTGGCGTTCCCTCGACAAGTTTCGTAAGAGGACCCCATGAACAGGACCGTCTTTGCCCTTCCGGCTCGAAGCGACTACGTGACCCGTGCAGGGCTTGCGATTACGCGCGTGGCGGAACAGTTTTCCGGCGGCGCCAACCGGCTCGACGATCTCGTCAGCCTGCTCGACCGCCGCCGCGGCGTGGTGCTGTCGTCGGGTACGACCGTGCCCGGCCGCTACGAGAGTTTTGACCTCGGCTTCTCCGATCCGCCGCTCAAGCTCGAGACCACCGGCGTCAATTTCAAGCTGCAAGCACTGAACGCGCGCGGGGAGGTGCTGATCGCCTTCCTCGCCGACGTCTTGCGCGAGCCCTGCGTCGTGATCTCCGAGACGACGCCCACGCGCCTTGCCGGTCATATCATTCGCGGCGAAGCCCCGATCGACGAAGACCAGCGCACGCGGCGCGCCAGCGTGATGTCGCTGGTGCGCGATCTCGTCGCCGCGTTCTCCGCCAACGACGACGGCGTGCTCGGCCTGTTCGGCGCCTTCGCCTACGACCTCGTGTTCCAGATCGAGGACCTCGTGCAGAAGCGCGCGCGCGAGAGCGACCAGCGCGACGTCGTGCTCTACGTGCCCGACCGCCTGCTCGCCTATGACCGCGCGACCGGCCGCGGCGTCGTGCTCACTTACGATTTCGTGTGGAAGGGCAAGTCCACCGCGGGCCTGCCGCACGAGACCGCCGAGAGCCCATACCTCAAGACACCGCGCCAGGGCGTTGCCGATCACGCCCCCGGCGAATATCAGGCCACGGTCGAGACCGCGCGCGCCGCCTTTGCGCGTGGCGATCTGTTCGAGGCGGTGCCGGGGCAGCTCTTCGCCGAGCCCTGCGACCGCTCGCCGGCTGAAGTGTTCCAGCGGCTCTGTGTCATCAATCCGTCGCCCTACGGCGCGCTGATGAATCTCGGCGAGGGCGAATTTCTCGTCTCGGCCTCTCCGGAAATGTTCGTGCGCTCGGACGGACGCCGGGTCGAGACCTGCCCGATCTCGGGGACGATCGCGCGCGGTACCGATGCGATCGGCGATGCCGAGCAGATCCGCCAGCTCCTGAACTCCGAGAAGGACGAGTTCGAGCTCAACATGTGCACCGACGTCGACCGCAACGACAAGGCGCGCGTCTGCGTCCCCGGCACGATCAAGGTGCTGGCACGCCGGCAGATCGAGACCTATTCAAAACTCTTCCACACCGTCGACCATGTCGAAGGCATGCTGCGGCCCGGCTTCGATGCGCTTGACGCGTTCCTCACGCATGCCTGGGCCGTCACCGTCACCGGCGCACCAAAACTCTGGGCGATGCAGTTCGTCGAGGATCACGAGCGCTCGCCGCGCCGCTGGTATGCCGGCGCGATCGGAGCGGTGAATTTCGACGGCAGCATCAACACCGGCCTCACCATCCGCACCATACGGATGAAGGAGGGCCTCGCGGAAGTGCGCGTCGGCGCCACCTGTTTGTTCGACTCCGATCCCGCCGCCGAGGACCGCGAATGCCAGGTCAAGGCCGCGGCCCTGTTCCAGGCGCTGCGCGGCGATCCGCCAAAGCCGCTGTCGGCCTTCGCGCCCGATGCCACCGGAAGCGGCAAGCGGGTGCTGCTGATCGACCATGACGACAGCTTTGTGCATATGCTGGCCGATTATTTTCGCCAGGTCGGCGCCGATGTCACCGTGGTTCGCCATGTGCATGCGCTCGACATGCTCAAGCAGAAGCGGTGGGATTTGCTCGTGCTGTCGCCCGGGCCCGGCAGGCCCGAGGATTTCGGCATCAAGAAGACCATCGACGCGGCGCTGGAGAACAAGCTGCCGGTGTTCGGCGTATGCCTCGGCGTCCAGGCGATCGGCGAGTATTTCGGCGGCGAGCTCGGGCAGCTCACGCATCCCGCCCACGGCCGGCCCTCGCGGGTTCAAGTGCGCGGCGGGCGGCTGATGCGCAATCTGCCGAACGAGATCGTGATCGGCCGCTATCACTCGCTCTATGTCGAGCGCGACAGCATGCCGGAGGTGCTATCCGTCACCGCCAGCACCGAGGACGGCGTCGCCATGGCGCTCGAGCACAAGACCCTGCCGGTCGCCGGCGTGCAATTCCATCCGGAATCGCTGATGTCGCTCAGCGGCGAGGTGGGCTTACGAATTGTCGAGAACGCGTTCCGCCTGGATGCGCGCGCTGATTGAGAGGCACCATGACTTTTGACCACGATCTGAAGGCGAGCGTCCGCACCATCCCGGACTACCCGAAACCCGGGATCTTGTTCCGCGACATCACCACGCTGCTCGCGGATGCGCGTGCGTTCCGCCGCGCGGTCGACGAGCTCGTCAATCCCTGGGCCGGCAACAAGATCGACAAGGTCGCTGGCATGGAAGCGCGCGGCTTCATCATCGGCGGCGCGGTGGCGCACCAGGTTTCGGCCGGCTTCGTGCCGATCCGGAAAAAAGGCAAGCTGCCGCACACCACCGTGCGGATCGCTTACTCCCTCGAATACGGCATCGACGAGATGGAGATGCATGTCGACGCCATCCAGCCGGGCGAGCGCGTGATCCTGGTCGACGACCTCATCGCCACCGGCGGCACCGCGGAAGGCGCGGTGAAATTGCTGCGCCAGATCGGCGCCAATGTGGTCGCCGCCTGCTTCATCATCGATCTGCCGGATCTCGGCGGCGCCGCCAAGCTGCGCGCGATGGACGTGCCGGTGCGCACGCTGATGACGTTCGAGGGGCACTGAGCCAGGACGCCGAGGAATATCGCCCGGGTAAATTCTCGCCTAGGACCGTTGCAGGATCAGGCTGAGCTCGAGCTCGCGGAAGGCGAGATAATTGCGCCGGGTCCACTGGTGCAGCTCGGTCGAGGCATCCTTCTCCTGGCGCAGATAGCCAGTGAAGGAGAAGTTCAGGCGGCCGATATAGGTCTTCAGGAAGCCGGGCAGCGCCGGCAGGCGCAGCAGCCGGCCGCCGGCCATGGCTTCCGGCAGCTCGCCGCGCACGATGTGCTCGTTGTCCACCGTGATCAGATTGATCCGCGGGATCTGTTCGCGCAGCATCTCGTGGGCGCGAGCCGAGACGCGGTCGGTGTCGGCGACGAACAGGATCATCGGCGCGACGTGGCGGCGCGCCGCCTCTTTCAACAGGCCGATCTCCTCGGTCATCTTGAAGAACTCGTCAAAGGCGTGGAAGCCGAGGTCGATCACCTTGGCAACCCCGTCATCGACGATGACGCGATCCATCAGCTGCATCTTGCCATAGGTGTCGATCACGTCGGCGGTCTCCGTGATCTTCGGCAGATAGTCGAGCAGCGACGGCTCCTTCAGGTTGACGTCGAAAGCCACGACGTTGCCGTTCTTGAGCAGCAAAAATTCGCTCAAAAGCCGCGCCAGCAGGGTCTTGCCGACCTGCGGGCGGGGCGAGCAAATGATGTAGAGGGGCGTCGCGGGCATCGATAGCTATATCAGTCGAACTTGGCGACCAATCCAGCCGTATCCGCCCGGCTTGCGCAACTATTTTTCGCTGTTGCGGCTCCCGGATTTCGTCGAGCCGACGATATCGGTCAGCCGGATCCGGTCGAATTCGCTCCAGACGTTCGCAAGCCAATGCCGGACATAGCCGCGCAGCACGAACGAATAGTTCGCTGCCTCGTCGTTGATGCCCTTGTTGGCGACGAATTTCAGGAACGGGACGGAGGACACCTCGACCTGCTCATAGGCCATTTCGTTGAGCTTGGGGATGGTCAGCTCGGTCGCGTCCTTGATGCGGTTGAAATACGATTGGTAGGTCGCCTGATCCCACTGGAAGAACTGGGTATCGTTGATGAAGTTCTTCACCAGGAAGTATTTGGCACCCCCCATGAAGCCCGCGGTCTCGGCGATTTCGTCCAGAGAGGCGATCGAGGGTCCGAGGATGTGGAACACGGCAAAGGTGATCTGGCCGGCCTTGGCGGCGTCGAGGAAACCGATGTCGCGCAAGGAGGCGAGCGCCGGCGAGAGCAGGCCGGCGCGGACGTCGATCACGGTGACCGACGGGCTCGTCGCGTTGAGCGTATCGAAGATCTTCATCTGATCCGACGTCGTCGTCATGTCGACGATCTCGGTGATGTCGGGGTGGAAGCGCTTCAGGGTTCCGCGCGGCGACTCGGTGTCGAAGGCGCGCGTCGGCACGTTGTTGGCGGAAAAATAATCGAGCAAGGTGCGCGACACAGTGGTCTTGCCGACCCCGCCCTTGTCTGCGCCCACCACAACCACTGCCGGCTTTGCCATTGCTGTCCCCTAACGCGCGCCCCCGATCGCGAAGTCGCAATCGGCCGGGCCCCAAATCGATGTCGCAAAGATGTCCCAAGTCTGCTGTTGGGCGCGAACATGGCAGAAACAAGGGATAATTCAATTCCGCAGGGCCCAGTTACGGCAATTCCCGAGGTTTTTCCCAATCGCGACGAAACCCGCCGCGCATGGCATCAAATCACGCTCAATGGCGGCCCCAAGGACCCATAGGATTTCCTGTGGGATTGCCCAAGGAATTACCTCTCGGGTTGCTGCTGGCGGTTCCGGCTGAGCTGGGTGCGGGCACGGGCGGCGGGCTGGCTGCGCCGCCTGCGTCGTTCCAAGGACCTTGCCTGGGACCCTGGCGCAGCGGCGGTGGAGCGTCCCGCCGGTCAGCTTGCGTGTCTGGCTCCTCGGCCTCCTCGGTCTGGTCGGCGGAAGGCGGCAGCGGGCCAGGATCATGGCCGCCGGCGAACTTGACCAGTGCGTCGACCCGGGACTGCACCGAAGGGTGGGTCGCGAACAAATCCGCAAAACCCTCGCGTGGATTGTCCACACAGAGCTCCATCACTGCCGAGGTTGCGCCCGGTAGTTCGCCGCGGTTCTCGATCTTGCGCAGGGCCGAGATCATGGCGTCTGGGTTTTTCGTCAGCTCGACGGAGCCCGCGTCCGCGAGATATTCGCGCGAGCGCGACAGCGCGAGCTTCACCACCTGCGACAGCAGCCAGGCCACCACGATCAGCACGACCGCGATGATGATGACGACCACCGCGCCGCCGCCCGAACTCTTGCTGTCGCTCGACGACGAGGACGATCGTGACGACGAGGAGGAGCCCGACGACCACGAGCCGCCGGAACCCCAGCTGAAATTCGTGAACAGGCGGAAGAACAGTTCGCCGAAGAACCCGACCACACCCGCGATGATGACGGCGACCACCATGAGCTGCACGTCGCCGTTCTTGATGTGGGTCAGCTCATGGCCCAGCACCGCCTCGATCTCCTTGTCATCAAGCGCATTGAGGAGACCTGTGGTGACGGTGACCGAATATTGCCGCGGATTGAGGCCGGTCGCGAACGCGTTCAACGCCGGGCTCTCCATGATCTTCAGCTTCGGCATCGTGATGCCGCGCGAGATGCAGAGATTTTCGAGCAGATTGTAGAGCCGCGGCTCCTCCTGCCGGGTGACGTCGTGGCCGCCGGTCACCGCATCGATCATCGACTGGTGGAAAAAATAGGCGATCACGATCCAGGCCGCTGCCACGACGGTCGCAACCGGTGCGGCGACTTTCAGATCATAGAAGGCGCGTCTCAGATAATGGACCACGGTCTCGTCGCCATTGATGACGACTTCGGCGATCAGCGCGCCGGCATAGACCAGCACATAGACCAGCGCGAACAGGCCGGCGAGCAGCAGCATCGAACGAAACTTGTTCGAGGCGATGTGCGTGTAGAGACCATACGCGGCCATGACGCGATGCCCTGCCGGCCTATCGGCTCAACTCAGAACTTCACCTGCGGCGTGGCCTCGACCTCGGTGCGGCTGGCGCCGAGATCGAAGAAGTCCTTTTTGGTGAAGCCGAACATGCCGGCGAACAGAGCGGCGGGCATCTGCTGGATGCCGGTGTTGTATTCCTGGACCGCGTTGTTGAAGAAGCGGCGGCTGGCCGCGATCTTGTTCTCGAGATCGGACAGCTCGCTGGCGAGCTGCTGGAAATTGGCGTTGGCCTTCAGGTCGGGATAGGCCTCCGACAGCGCGATCAGGCGGCCGAGCGCGCCGGAGAGCTGGGTCTCGGCCGCGGACACTTGCGCCGGTCCCTGCGCCGACATCGCCGAATTGCGCGCCTTGACGACGTCGTCGAGCGTGCCGCGCTCATGCGAGGCATAGCCCTTCACCGTCTCGACCAGGTTCGGGATCAGATCGTGGCGCTGCTTGAGCTGCACGTCGACGTCGGCAAAGGCCTGGCCGACGCGTTGGCCCAGCGCCACCAGCCGGTTGTAGGCGGCGAAGGCAAAGAACACGAGGACGACGATAACGCCGAGGACGATCCAGCCGGTCGACATGGAGAACTCCTGAAGGGGGAAGGGCGGGCGCTAGGGTAGACCAAATTGGCGCGGAGCGAGAGCCCCGGCGCAGAGGGAAGGTAGGATTTGGTCGGATGAAGGACTATCCGAGTTCAAGGTGAAAGAGCCGGAGGAGGTTAACTTTCGGCAATGGCGGCATCGCCCCAGCGCCAGCGCCGAGCGCTCGCATAGGCGGCCTTGTCACGGCGCGGCACCTTCGTGATCGCGAGGCCTTCCCCGGTGCAGAGCTTGGCCGTGATCTCGGCCTTGCCGACATCCGGCGGCGCCAGCACGCGCGCGGCGCGGGTTGCGGGCGGCGTACGGGTCAGCGCCACGTAGATGAATCGCTCGTCCTCGAACGGCACCTCGGCGCCCTTGATCTGGCGGTGAGCCTGCGAGCGCGGCAAGCGCTGGGAGAAATGGCACCAGTCGGGCGCCGTCAGCGGACACGGTTTTTCGTGCGGGCAGGGTGCGGCGACATAGGCGCCCGCCGCGATCAGTTGCTGGCGCAAAGCGAGGATGCGGGCGTAGCCGGCAGGCGTGCCGGGCTCGATCACGACCAGCGCGTGGCGCGCTTTCGCCCACATCGTTTCCGCGAGCTTGCGTTGATCGCCCTCACTGAGCTCGCCGATGACATAGCTCGCAACGACGAGATCGGCTTGCGAGACCTCGGCGAGGTTCGCGCCAGCATCGCCCGGCAGATAGCGGCAATCCGCCAGACGCGTGCTGTCGCGCGCCAGGTCGAGCGCGAGACGGCTGAGCGTGTCGTTGGCGTCGAGCAGGGTGAAATCCTGCAGCGACGAAAACGCCTCCGCCGCGGCCCAGCTCGCGGTGCCCGGACCTGCGCCGACGTCGAGCAATGTTTCCGGAGCGAAGCCCGGTGCGATCTCGGTCAGCGCATTCAGGCTCGCCGCCACCGCCGCGTAGGTCGCCGGCATGCGCGCGAGCGCATAGGCGAGCGCATCGGCCTCCGACTTGATCGTGCCGGAGCCGCCGCCTGTGCGATAGGTCGTCGAGATTTTCTGCGATCGCTGCGCGGCGTCGGTGCGGGAAAAGCCCTGCAGCTTGCCGTCGAGGGCCGCTTTCAGTTCGGCGGGGAGCGTCGGAGAGATCATGTTTGATCATCCGCTTTCGCGGATGACGACGTCAATGGGTGCGTGACGGGCGCGGGTTCACGCCACGTTCTGGTCGAGAATGTCCACCGCCTCTTGCAGGTTCACCGACACCAGCTGCGAGACGCCGCGTTCGGCCATGGTGACGCCGAACAGGCGGTTCATCCGCGCCATCGTGATCGGGTTGTGGGTGATGATGATGAAGCGCGTGTCGGTCGAGGCGGTCATCTCGTGCAACAGGTTGCAATAGCGCTCGACGTTGTGGTCGTCGAGCGGCGCGTCGACTTCGTCCAGCACGCAGATCGGCGAGGGATTGGTGAGGAACACCGCGAAGATCAGCGCCATCGCGGTCAACGCCTGCTCACCGCCGGAGAGCAGCGAGAGCGTCTGCGGCTTCTTGCCCGGCGGCTTGGCGATGATTTCGAGGCCGGCTTCGAGAGGGTCATCGCTCTCGATCAGATGCAGCGCGGCTTCACCGCCGCCGAACAGCTCGACGAACAGGCGCTTGAAGTGGTTGTTGACGACCTCGAACGACGTCAGCAGCCGCTCGCGCGCCTCCTTGTTGAGGCTCTGGATGCCCTGGCGCAACCGCTTGATGGCCTCGACGAGGTCGTCGCGCTCGGTGACCAGACCGTTGTGCTGGGTCTCGACCTCGCGCAGCTCTTCCTCGGCGCGCAAATTGACCGCCCCCAGTCGCTCGCGATCGCGGCGCATCTTTTCGAGGTCTTCCTCGATATCGTGCAGTGGCGGCAGCTCCGCGCCGGGTTCGATCTCGGCGAGGCCGGCAACGGCCTGCGGTTCGACTTCCAGCATGTCGCGGATCTCGCGCTCGATGTCCTCGAGCCGGCGCCGCGCGCCTTCCATGCGCTCCTCGGCGCGGGCGGTGGCCTCGCGCGAGCTCGACAGCGCCTCCAGCGTCAGCTTGGCGACGCGATCGGTCTCGGCCATCGCGTTTTCCGCGGTCGCCAGCGCGTCAGCGGCCATGCGGCGGTCGTTCTCGGCGTATTCGATCTCGGTGATCAGCGCGCTGCGCTTCTCCGCGAACACCGCCGGCGCGTTCTCGAGATCGCTGCGCTCGATCGTAAGCTCGGCAATGCGGGCCTGAATGGTGTCGATGTGCGAGGCGGCGCTCTCCTTGCGGTTCTGCCACTCGGTGCGTTCAGCGAGGATCGCCTGCAGGCGGCGGTCGGCCAGCTCGGCTTCGCGCGCCAGCGCCTGTGCCTCGGCGCGGACCTGGGCGGCCATGCGGCGATGACCTTCGATGTCGCTGCGGACGGCGGCGAGACGGGTTTCGGTGTCCTCGCTCGACGGCAGCTCGGAGATCCCGGCTTCGGCGTATTCGTAGGCGGCTTCGGCCTCGGCACGGTCGGCGGCCAGGCGGCTGTGCGCTTCCGAGAGCGTCGCCTTGCGCGCGGCGTGGCGGCTGATTTCGCGCTCGACCGTGGCATGGCGCTCGCGCGCGACGTTGAGCTCGCGCTGCGCGGCGCGCCAGGCTTCGCGGCTCGCACCTTCGGTGCTGGCGGCCATCTGCAGCTCGGCCTCGGCGTTCTCCAGCGCCTGACGCTTGATCTGCGCGTCGATGCGCGCCTGCTCCAGGTCGTTCTCGATGTCGACGAGGCGGGCGCGCTCGGCAAGCCGCCGTGCTGCGCCGGTCGGCGCGTGGGCGGCTGCGACAAAACCGTCCCAGCGCCAGACGTCGCCTTCGGGCGACACCAGCCGCTGGCCGGTCTTGAGCTGCGAGACCAGCTCGGCGCCGCGTTCGCGCGGCACCACGCCGATCTGCGCCAGGCGGCGGGTCAGCTCGGCCGGGGCCTGCACGTGGCTGGCGAGCGGCACGACGCCTTCGGGCAGTGCCGGATCGCCGTCGGTGACGCCGGCATTGGTCCAGCGCATCGGTGCGGACGGATCGACCGGCGCGTCGAGATCGTCGCCAAGGGCTGCGCCGATCGCCTTTTCGAATCCCTTGTCGACGGTGATGCCGTCGATGATCGGCGGCCACAGATTCTTGGTCTCGCCGTTGAGGATCTTGGAGATCGTGCGCGCCTCGGTGTCGAGCCGCTGCACGCGCTTGTCGGCTTCGACCAGCGGCGAGCGCGAGGATTCCAGCGTCTGCCGTGCGGCGACGTGCGCGGCTTCGCTGGCTTGAGCCGCGGCTTCCGAGGCCGCCAGCGTCTGCTCGGCGTTCTCGACCGTCGCGGTCAGCTCGTCGAGATCGCCGAAGCCGCCGGTCGCCTCGGTGAGCTTCTGCTCTTCCGCCGCGACGTTCGAAATCTCCTGGTCGAGCCGGGCGAGCTTGTCGCGGTGGGTTCGAACGTTGGCTTCGAGTTGATTGCGCTTGGCGGTGAGGTCGGCGAGCGCGGTGGTGAGCTCGGCGAACTGCTGCTCGGTTTCGGTCAGCACCGCCTCGGCTTCGGCGACGCGCTCGTCGACGCCGGAGCGCTTCTCGACGCGCGACTTGATCTCTTCCTTCAGCTCGGCATCTTCCGCGTCGAGGCGCTGCAGCGCGACATCGGCGTCCATGGTCTGCTGCTGGGCACGCGAGATATCGCCTTCGAACTGGGCGAGGCGCCGCTCGAGCTCCGCGACGCGCTCCTTGGCGCGCTCTTCCTCGCGATCGAGCAGCTCGCGGGCGTTGGTCAGGCGCTGCAGCCCCGCCGCGGCGCGGGCTTCGGCATCGCGCAGCGCCGGCATTTCGGCAGCGCGGATCGCCTGGATGCGGGCGGCCTCGGCCTGGTGCTGGGTCCGCTCGGCCATCTCGCGGACCGCGAGATCGTGGGTGTGGCCGGACTCGTTGACGTCGGCATGGGCGCCGATCCAGCGCAGGTGGAACAGGGTGGCTTCCGCCTTGCGGACCTTGGCCGCGACCTCGCGATAGCGCACGGCCTGGCGGGCCTGCTTCTTGAGGCCTTCCATTTGCCCCGCGAGCTGGCCGATCACGTCCTCGACGCGGGTGAGATTGGTTTCGGCCGCCTTGAGCCGCAGCTCGGCTTCGTGGCGGCGGGCGTGCAGGCCGGCGACCCCGGCGGCGTCTTCCAGCACGCGGCGGCGCTGCTCGGGCTTGGCCTGAATGATCTCGCCGATCTTGCCCTGGTGGACGAGGGCGGGGGAGCGCGCGCCGGTGGCGGCGTCGGCGAACAGAATCTGCACGTCGCGGGCACGCACGTCGCGGCCGTTGATGCGATAGACCGAACCGGCCTCGCGCTCGATGCGGCGGGAAATTTCCAGCAGCTGGCTGTCGTTCATTGCCGCCGGCGCGGTGCGATCGGAATTGTCGATCGTCATCGTCACTTCGGCGTGGTTGCGTGCCGGACGATTGCCGGAGCCGGCGAAGATCACCGCGTCCATGTCGGCGGCGCGCAGCGACTTGTACGAGGTCTCGCCCATCGCCCAGCGCAGCGCCTCGACGAGATTCGACTTGCCGCAGCCGTTGGGGCCGACCACGCCGGTCAGGCCGGGCTCGATGACGAAGTCGGTGGCCTCAACGAAGGACTTGAAGCCGTGAAGGCGCAGGCGGGTGATTTTCATAAGCACGCATCTCTGTTGGCAGGCGCGAATCCCCCTGCCGGGACAATACCATGGAAGGCAATGTCGCTATCCGGGCGAGTCGCGCGAGGCGCCTCATGCGGCTGGACAATGGCCGCGGTGCGCCGCGAGGGCAACCGGCGAAAGCCGCTTTTCCCAAGGGATTTATGCCGGGAAAGATACGGTTATCGAGATGCGAATCAGAATCTTGACGAGCGAATCAGCTCTTCAGCAGCGGATTGATCTTCTTGGCGAATTCCTCGAACGAGGTCTCGCCCTTGATCTTCTCGCCGTTGACGAAGAACGTCGGCGTCGAATCGACCTTCAGAACGTCGCTGGCATATTTCTGGTCGGCGGCGATCTTGTCGAGCAGCGCCTGGTCCTTCAGGCAGGCCTCGACCTGCTGCTGGGTGAGACCGGCCTGCTTGCCGATCCGGGTCAGGGTCTCCGTGGTGTTCTTCATCACCCAGTCGTTCTGCTGGCGGAACAGCATGTCGGTGACGGCAAAGTATTTCGGCGCATCGCCATTGGCGATGCAGCGCGACAGCATCGAGCCGGCGGCGGCTTTGATGTCGAGCGGGAACTCGCGGAAGACGTAACGCACCTTGCCGGTGTCGATGTATTCCGACTTGATCTTGGGAAACACTTGCTCATTGAAGGCCGCGCAATGCGGGCAGGTCATCGAGGCGTATTCGGTGATGGTGACGGCGGCGTCCTTCGGGCCCAGCGCCATGTCGGGAAGCGACACCGGCTTGGCCACGTCGCCAGCCGCCGCCTGCGCCATGGCTTCAGGGATCATGGCATCGGAGATGAACCGCAGTGGCGAGAACCCGGCGAGTGCGGCAAGCCCGGTCAGCGACAGCATCGAGGTGAAGGCGCGGCGGGTGATGATCAAGGTCGGCTCCCGGATTGGCGTGGTCTCGCCCGAAATTCCCATTCAGACGGCCTGTCGCTAGCTTGAAACGTCGCTTGAGGCAATGGCGAGCGGCAAGGAGAGGTCCAGTTTGGCCGCAGAATAAGGCTCAATTTCGCTTGATGGCGGCCCCGAGGCGCGCCAGCGCCGACTTCAATTGTTCATCTTCGATGTCGCCCAGGCGCTCAGCCACCTCGGCCACCGATTTGGCGTCCGGCGGGCCGGGTCGGGTTGGCCGCCGGGCGCGCGACAGAGGGGCCTGGCGGAAGGCCAGCTTGCCGACCGCGCTCCAGCCGAAGAAGCGGTTGACCCGCTGCAGGATCACATCGGCGGAGTGCTGGATCTCCAGCGCCATCGGCCCCTCGACTCGCAGCACCAGCGTGGCCGGCTCCTGCGGCTGGCCCTCGACCGGCCGCGGCCATTGCATCTTGAGCGGCTCGGCATGGGCCGCGATCTCCGGCCCGGCAATCTGCGCCCATCGCGTCACCAGTTCGCGCGCGGCAAAACCCTGCTTGGCATAGGCCTCGGCGAAGACGTCGTTGAGCAGGAGCGACAACGGCTTGGCGCTGATAGGACCGGGTTTCATGGGGCGAAGCTTGGACATGGGACCTTATAGCACTCCGGCGCGTCGGCCACAGGCTCTTCGCCGCGAAGAAAAACGTGGATGCCCGCGACCAGCGTGGGCACGACGTGGAGAGATCGGTTCATTGCCGCTACAATGCGAACATGAGCCCCAAATCCGCCCTCAAGGCGAAATCGGAACCAGTTCCGCCGGAGACCTCGTCGCGCCCGCTCGCGCTGCTCGATTGGTACGATCGCCACCGCCGCCGATTGCCCTGGCGCGCTGCGCCCGGCGAGGCATCCGATCCTTACCGCGTCTGGCTGTCCGAGATCATGCTGCAGCAGACCACGGTGAAGGCGGTCGGGCCCTATTTCGAAAGATTCGTCGCGCGCTGGCCTGATGTCACCGCGCTCGGACGGGCCTCGCAAGACGACGTGCTGCGGATGTGGGCCGGGCTCGGCTATTATTCTCGTGCCCGTAATCTCCATGCCTGCGCGGTCGCGGTGACGCGCGGGCACGGAGGCGCCTTTCCCGACACCGAAGTGGGCCTGCGTGCGCTGCCGGGCATCGGGCCCTATACGGCGGCAGCGATCGCGGCGATCGCGTTCGACCGCCGCACCATGCCGGTCGACGGCAATATCGAACGCGTGGTCTCGCGGCTCTTTGCAGTTGAAGAAGAGCTCCCGCAGGCCAAGCCGCTGATTCAGGAGTTGGCTGCGACGCTACTCGCCGATTCTCGCGCCGGTGATAGCGCACAGGCGCTGATGGATCTGGGGGCCTCGATCTGCACGCCGAAAAAGCCGGCCTGCTCGTTATGCCCGCTGAACGAGGACTGCACGGCGCGCGCGCTGGGAACGCAGGAAACGTTTCCGCGCAAGGCGCCGAAGAAGAGCGGCGCGCTACGGCGCGGCGCCGCCTTCGTTGTCACGCGCGGCGACGAGCTTCTCGTCCGCAGCCGTCCCGAAAAGGGTCTGCTCGGCGGCATGACCGAGGTACCGGGATCGGATTGGCTGGCCGGGCAGGACGATGCCAAGGCAAAACAGCAGGCACCCGAGCTGAAGGGGCTGTCGCGCTGGCAGCGCAAGATCGGCGTGGTTACCCACGTCTTCACGCATTTTCCGCTGGAGCTGGTGGTCTACACGGCGAGGGCCGAAGCGCGGACGCGGGCACCCGCGGGCATGCGCTGGGTGCCCATCGCCACACTCGCCGACGAAGCATTGCCCAACGTCATGCGCAAGGTGATTGCGCATGGATTGGACCCCTAGCAGCCCATCCTGCTGACAACATGCTGGCAGCAGGCCTGCGTTAGCTGTGGTCGGCAACGGAGGCTCGCATGATCAAGACCGCCCTGGACAACTTTCCCAGGCCGCCCTGTGCTGAGCTATTGGGGTGGCGCCTGCTCGATGCCCGCCCCGGGGAAGGCTGGATCAAGCTCGCCTTCGACGGCAAGCCGGAGTTCTGCAATCCGGCCGGCTTCATCCAGGGTGGCATGCTCTCGGCCATGCTCGACGACACGATGGGCCCCGCCGTGCTGGTGATGAGCGAGGGCCGGCTCTACACCACGACCATCAGCATGACCGTGAATTTCCTGGCGCCCGCAAAGCCCGGACCGATCATCGGCGAGGCCAAGGTGACGCAGCTCGGCAGGACGATTGCGTTCGTCGAGGCAAAGCTGACGGCGGAAGACGGAACGCTGCTGGCGACGGCAAGCGCGAGCGAGCGGCTGCTCGAAGCGGCGAGGGTGGTGAAGTAAGGCGGGCAACGCGCTCTCACTCCCTCGCCCCGTTCTTACGGGGAGAGGGTGGGGTGAGGGGCCTCTCCGCGAGTGAGCTCTCCGTGAGACCTGTACCCCCTCACCCGGATTGCATCTTCGATGCAATCCGACCTCTCCCCGCAAGCGGGGCGAGGTGAAGAGGAGTTCGCGGCGAATGCTCTGCCAAACCCTCACACCTTCGCGCGCGCGTCCTTGCTCACGATCGGCGGCTTCGCATTCAGCGCTTCGACCTGGAAGCCGGCGACGCGCTTGTAGTTGGCGGCAACATCTTCGAGCTCCTGTTGCGACAGCACGTCGGTGACCACCTTGTAGCCGTCGGGCGCGCGCTCTTCGACGAGCTGCATCACCTGCTCGGGGCCGTTCTTGCGGTTGAGCAGGACGAGACTGGTGGTTGCGGGCCGCCGCTCGGCCTCATAGGCCAGCAGGGCCGCTTGCCTCGGGCCGTGCGCCAGGATCTCGCGGGTGATGGTGCGCGCATCGAGGATCGCCTGCGAGGCACCGTTGGAGCCGATCGGGTACATCGGATGTGCGGCGTCGCCCATCAGCGTGACGCGGCCGAAAGTCCATTGTGACACCGGATCGCGATCGACCAGCGGATATTCATAGGCGTGCGGGCAGTTCTTGATCAGGCGGGGCACGTCGAGCCAGTCGAACTGCCAGCTCTCGAACCAGGGCAAAAACTCTTCCAGCCGGGCGGTGCGGTTATAGTCCTCGCGCCGCCATTGATAGGTCGGCGGCATGTGGCGCTCGGCAACCCAGTTGATCAGATGGTTGCCCGCGGCGTCCGGTTCCTTCGAGATCGGATAGCAGACGAATTTCAGGATCTCGTGGCCGGCCATGATCATGGTGCGGCCGCTGAGGAAGGCTTTTGCAGGCGTGACACCGCGCCAGAGGATGCGGCCGTTCCAGATCGGCGGGCCTTCGTCGGGATAGAGTTTTTCTCGGGCGGCGGAATGGATGCCGTCGGCGGCGATCAGGATCGTGCCGTCGTAAGTCCCCGCGGTCTTGCCGGTGGCCTTGTCGATGAAATCGGCGCGTACGCCGTCTGCGGTTTCGCTCCAGCCGGTCAGATGATGGCTGGTGAGGATGTTGTCGCGACCGAGGCGCTCGACCACGGTGTCGAGCAGGAGCTGCTGGAGCGTGCCGCGATGGATCGAGAATTGCGGCCATTTATAGCCGGCCTCCAGTCCGCGCGGCTCGCTCCAGATCGGCTTGCCGTGCTTGGAGAAATAGGCCAACTCGCGGGTGCGCACGCCGCTGGCATCGAGCTTGTCCATCAGGCCGAGCTCAATCAGCTCGCGCACCGCGTGCGGCAGCACGTTGATGCCGACACCGAGCGGCCGCAGCTCGGCGACGCTCTCGAACACTTTCACGGGAATGCCGATTCCGTGCAGACTGAGCGCAAGCGTCAGCCCGCCGATGCCGCCGCCGGCGATGAGTACGGTCATGGGAGCCCCTCCAACTCGGGCGTCTTGGCACAGCCGGGCGCCGGTGAGCAACTGCGAAGAGAAGTTCGTGCTATGGACCTCGGGGCCCGCAGCCGTTACCTTCCGGCTTTCCCATGAGGTCCGACATGCTCAAGCTCTACTACGCCACCGGCACCTGCGCGCTCGCCACCTACATCACCCTGGAAGAAGCCGGCGCCGACTACGCGGCTGAGCGGCTGAGCTTCAAGACCAACCAGCAGAACAGCGCGGAGTACCTCGCGATCAACCCGAAAGGCCGCGTGCCCGCGCTGGTGACCGATCGTGGCGTCCTGACCGAGACCCCGGCGATGCTGGCCTATCTCGCGCAGACCTTCCCCAAGGCCAAGCTCGCGCCGCTCGACGATCCCTTCGACTTCGCCCAGGTACAGTCGTTCAACTCCTACCTCTGCTCGACCGTGCACATCAACCATGCCCACAAGATGCGCGGCGCACGCTGGGCGAGCGAAGAGAGCTCGTTCGCCGACATGAAGGCGATGATCCCAAAGACCATGGGCGCCTGCTTCGCCCTGATCGAGCAGAAGATGTACAAGGGGCCCTGGGTGATGGGCGAGCAGTTCACGATCTGTGATCCTTATCTCTACACCCTGTCGACCTGGCTCGAAGGTGATAGCGTCGACATCAACGCGACGCCGAAGATCGCCGATCATTTCAAGCGCATGTCCGATCGCCCTGCCGTGCGCAAGGTGATGGACGCGCAGAAGGCGTAGGGCTCTTGGAGGGTGGGCAAAGGCGCCAAGCGCCGTGCCCACCATCTTTCCAAGCCATAAGGAAGTGGTGGGCACGCTTCCGCCTTCGCTCTTCGAGCTATGGGGGACAAGTCGCTTTGCCCACTCTACGAAGCCTTCGGCTTTTCCAATTCCCGTCCCGTCTCCAGCATCAGCCGCCTGAGCCAGATCGAGCCCGGATCCATCTGCGCGCGGGTCGGGTAGAACATGAACTGCTCGTCGATGCCGGGGTCGAGCGGCGGCGTCACCGTGACGAGGCCGAGCTGCTTGGACAGCGCCCCGATCAGCCGGCGCGGCACGAAGGCGACGAGGTCGGTGCGGGCGGCGACGTGCAGAGCTTCGAGATAGCCCGGGACGACGAGAGTGATGTGCCGGTCGATGCCCTTGGTGCGCAGCCAGGTGTCGATTAAGTCCTCCGGCTGGCCGCGGATGATCACGCCGACATGGCGTGCGGTCAGGAACGTCTCGCGCCGTTTGAGCTTCGCAGCCATGGGATGGCCGCGCCGCACCGCCAGCGCGTCGCTGTCGGTGTAGAGCAGCTGGCGGTGAAAGCCCTTGAAGGCGTTGCCGATCGAGATCACGAGATCGATGGTGCGGGCGAACTCGGCGTGGAAGATCGCCGGTCCCCGCCACGGCACCACGTCGATGCGGACGTTGGGGGCAGCCTGCGTCACCTTTTGCATCAAGGGCGGCATCAACAGCTCGACCGCGAGATCCGGCATCATCAGTCGGAATTGCCGCTCGCTACGCGCCGCATCGAATTCGTCCGATACGAACAGCCCGCGCACCTGGTCGAGCGCCTGCGCCAGCGGCGCACGCAAGGCTTGCGCTCGCGGCGTCAGCTCCATCCGCGCGCCTGTGCGTACCAAGAGCGGATCGCGAAGGATGTCGCGCAAACGCTGGAGCGCATGACTCGCCGCCGGCTGCGACAGCCCGATCCGCAAAGCGGCGCGGCTGACGCTGGCCTCGCGCAGCAGTGCGTCGAGCGCGGTCAGGAGATTGAGGTCGAGCGAATTCAAATTCATGAGGCGAATAGATATCATACCTACTATCGATTTGAAGAATTTCGAGTGGGCGGCGATGATTTCGGTGTTCTCACCAAAGGAGATGCCGCCATGAGCGCGAGCGCCAACAAGAAACTGATGCAGGATATCTTTGCCGCCGCCGCCAGCCCCGATCCGGCTGCGCGCGACCGCGGCTTGTTCACCGAAAGTCTTGCCGACGACGCCAAATGGATCGTGACCGGCCAATACTCCTGGTCGCGCACCTTTTCGGGCAAACAGGCGATCCTCAACGATCTGCACGCCTATGTGCGGACCCGCCTTGTCGACCGGACACGGACGGTCGCCCAGCGCTTCATCGCCGACGGCGATGTCGTCGTCGTCGAAGCGAAGGGCGACAACGTCACGCCCGAGGGCGTGCGCTACGACAACGACTATTGTCTCGTGTTTCGGCTCGAGGACGGCAAGATCAAGGAGATCCGCGAATATTGCGACTCGGTGCTGACCGAGAAGGCCCTCGGCCCGTTTCCGCAAACGGCCGTGAGGGCCGCGAGCTGAGCGGATTGAGCGGCGTCGCGTCCGCCGACCGGTGCTATCCGCCGCGGTCGGCGATGATCGTGTCGGTGGCGCAGGCGGACAGGCTGCAGCGGCATGCACGGCGCTGCGGACTTCGCGCCAATACCTTGCTCACCTGCCGATAAAATCAGCAGATGTTGTGCCGTCTGATGCATGCGCGCGCGAAAAATTTGAAGGTTCAATTAACGAGTGTCCCCCATTGTGTCGCAGTGCAGCGTGGTTCGCGAACAACGCGACCCGCGGCTGCCGGGGTGGCCCGACAAATCGCCGGAGTTGTTCGTCCGCCCGAATTGACATGCTTCTGAGTGGACAGTGGGAATGCCGAAGTTTCGTTTGCGGATCAGGGGACGCCTGTACGCGGGTTTCATGGCCTTGGTGGCGGTTGGTCTTGTGATGGCGGTGGTCGCCATCTGGAATTTGCGGTCCGTCCAGGATCAGGTCGCAAAACTCTCCGCGTTGTCGGACAGCACGGCGCGTATCCTGGAGATATCGACCCATCTTCAGGCCATCCAGCGGGCCAATCTGCGCTACATTTACGACGCCAACGAGCCTGCGATGCGGGAGGCTGCCGAGCGAGAGACCGCGGCGACCGGGCTGTTGCAGCTCGGAGCAAAGGGCACCCTCTCGGAGGAGCGGCGGAAGCTCTACAACGATCTGATCGCCGACATCGCGAAAATGAAAAGCCTGCGCGACAGTCTCGGCGACGCCGTCAACGAGGCGCGGACCGGCAAGGCGACGCTGTTACCGAGTGGCGAGGAGCTGACGGTCAAGATGGCCAAGCTGGTCGACGTGGCCCGCGCCGCCGCCGACGACGACACGGTGTCGCTCGTCGCGGACCTCGAGTCCCGGGTCCTGCTGGTTCGAATCGCGAACTGGCGCTTCCTCGCTCTGCGCGACACCAACGGGCCCACCGCCTTCAGAACCAATGTCGACAGGGCGGTGCAGCGGCTGGCAGCCGTCGAAAGGAGCCCGCAGGCGGCGGACCTTCGCTCGTCTCTGACGCCCGTGAAGACCGCCCTCGGAATCTACAAATCCGCGTTCGAAACGACCTCTGCCGCGATGTTGCGGTCCGACGAGATCTACCACAAGGATCTCGCACCGCTCATCTCCGCGAGCATCGCCAAGCTCAAGGTCACGGAAACGGCCTTGAAGACGGATTACAGGGATTCGCGCACCGCGGCCGATGCTGTGATCGACGGCACGACCTCGCTCCAGGCGATCGCGGGCGGCCTCGCCGTCCTGTTCGGACTGATCGTCGCCTTCCTGACCGCCCGCAGCATCGTGGGGCCGCTGACCTCGATGACGCGCGCAATGGGGCTGCTTGCCGGGGGCAATCTCGCCGTCGAGATCCCCTCGCGCGGCAAGGCCGACGAGATCGGCGACATGGCCAAGGCGATCGACGTCTTCAAGACCAACATGATCGAGACCGAAAGGCTGCGCCATGAGCAGACCGCAACCGAGGCCCGGCAGGCCGAGGGCCGCAAGGCCGACATGGCCCGGCTCGCCAGCCAGTTCGAGCAGGCGGTGGGCGAGATCGTCGATACCGTATCCTCGGCATCGCACGAGCTCGAGGGCTCGGCCGGCACCCTGACCGCGACCGCGAGGCGCGCTCAGGATCTCTCCACCGAGGTGCAATCCGCCTCCCAGGAAGCCTCGGCCAATGTGCAGGCGGTCGCTTCCGCGACCGAGGAGTTGTCCTCCTCGGTATCGGAGATCGCGCGCCAGGTGCAGGAATCGGCGCGCATCGCGGGCGAAGCCGTCGGTCAGGTGAGCAAGACCAACGCGCGCGTCAGCGAGCTCTCCAAGGCTGCGGCCCGCATCGGCGACGTGGTCGAGCTGATCAGCACCATCGCCGGCCAGACCAACCTCCTGGCGCTGAACGCCACCATCGAGGCGGCGCGCGCGGGTGAAGCCGGCCGCGGCTTTGCCGTGGTCGCCTCGGAGGTCAAGGCGCTTGCCGAGCAGACCGCGAGGGCCACCGGTGAGATCGCCCAGCAGGTCTCGGGCATCCAGGCCGCGACGGAGGAATCGGTCGGCTCGATCAGGGAGATCAGCGGCACCATCGAGCGGCTGTCGGAGATCTCGTCGACGGTCGCCGCCGCCGTGGAGGAGCAGGGTGCGGCGACGCAGGAGATCTCCCGCAACGTCCAGCAGGCGGCCCAGGGCACGCAGCTCGTGTCGTCCAACATCGGCGACGTGCAGCGCGGGGCGTCCGAGACCGGCTCGGCTTCTTCGCAGGTGCTCTCGGCGGCACGCTCGCTGTCGGCCGACAGCAATCGCTTGAAGCAGGAAGTCGCCAACTTCCTGAGCTCGGTCCACGCCGCCTGAGCCTCAAAAGCAAAAGGCCACGCGCATGCGCGTGGCCTCGCGTTGTGACCTGACGCGATCAGGCGACTTTCGTCGTCATGTGCTTGAACATGTTGCTGCGGGCCTCGTCGTCCATCTCCGCCTTGAAGGTGAACTTGTCCTTCAGAGCAATCGCGCGCGCCGCCGCGGGCCGCGCCGAGATCTCGTCCACCAGCCGCTTCACGTTCGGATATCGCGCGAAGGCGTCGTCGCCGAGCTTGAACGGCACCATCCGTGCCCAACCCCACAACGCCATGTCGACGATCGAATAGCCGTCGCCGACCATGTAGCGGCGGCCTTCGAGGTGACCGTCGAGAATCTTGTAGTGACGATCGGTCTCGAACTGGTAGCGGTTATGCGCGTAGTCGTGGTTCTGGTCCTTCGGCGCAAAATGCTTGAAGTGCACGGCCTGACCCGAATACGGCCCGACGCCGGTGGCGATGAACATCAGCCATGACAGCATCTCGCCGCGTACATTGGCGGCGGGCAGGAATTTACCGGACTTCTCGGCGAGATAGAGCAGGATGGCATTGGAATCGAACACGATGGTGCCGTTGTCGTCGATCGCCGGCACCTTGCCGTTCGGATTGATCTTCAGATAGTCCGGCGTGAACTGCTCGCCCTTGCGGGTGTCGATCTTCACCGGCTCGAAGGGCAGGCCGGACTCTTCGAGATAAAGCGCGACCTTGGTTGGGTTCGGCGAACCGTTGAAATAGAATTTGAGCATCGGGCATCTCCCCTGTGTTGTTGGCCGAGAGTGGAAGCAGCAACATGTCCGCAAGCGGCCTTGTCTTGCCTGAACCTTATCGGGGAGGGCAACCGGCGAGTTTGCCGGGCGGTATCTGCGCGCCACGCAGATCAGCCGGCGTAACAAAGGCCGATCGCCGCCGTAATGACCATGGCCGCGCCCACGACCTCCAGGCGCAGCCCGAGCCGGGTCGCGATATGCATGTCGGAGGCCCGCGCCGCGCGCTCCGATCCGCGCGCGTAGCCGTGAACGATGACGTCGTGATTGAAGCTGTCATGGGCCTCGTTGCTGCTGGCGAGCCCGACGCAGACCACGAGCACGCCGAACAAGGCGAGGCCGAAAAATCCCAGCAGCGCGATCAGGAACATCGGAAACATGCCGAGCAGGAAGATCGGCAGCAGCGGCACCAGCAGCAATGTCTCGGACTGTCGTCGCATGGCTCGACCGGTCAAGACGGGGACTGACTCGTCAAATCTAGCCCCGGCCATCGCGTCATTCAAGGCACCGTAGGGTGGGCAAAGCGAAGCGTGCCCACCAAATCTGTATCCCCGAGGCACGATGGTGGGCACGGCGCAAGAGCGCCTTTGCCCACCCTACGCGACTGTTGGACTGAGCTACCCCGCCGCCATTCCGGCGCGGATTTCGGCGCGGAGCTCGTCGATCAGCTTGAGACCCTTCTTGGTCTCGATGTGCCAGAAAGTCCAGCCGTTGCAGGCTTGCGCGCCTTGCGCCACCGCGCCCATGCGGTGGATGGAGCCGACCTTGTCGCCGAACATGATGGCGCCGTCGGCGCGGACCAGCGCGCCGAGCTTCTTCTTGGCGTCGAACAGCTTGGTACCGGGCATGATCATGCCACGCTCGATCAATTCCGAGAACGCAACCCGCGGCGCTTCGCGCGCCGTCATGAACGGGGCAAGGCTTGCCTCCGGCAGCGGCTCGACCGCGGCGATGCGCGCTTGTGCCGCTTTCGCATAGGTCTTGTCGCGCTCGAAGCCGATATAGGAGCGGCCGAGGCGCTTGGCGACCGCGCCGGTGGTGCCGGTGCCGTTGAAGGGGTCGATCACGAGATCGCCGGGCTTGGAGGACGACAGCAGCACGCGCGCGAGCAGGCCTTCCGGCTTCTGCGTCGGGTGCACTTTCTTGCCGTCGGCGCCCTTGAGGCGCTCCTCGCCGGTGCAGAGCGGGATCAGCCAGTCGGACCGTGCCTGCACGTCCTCGTTGGCGGCCTTCAGCGCCTCGTAGTTGAAGGTGTAGCCCTTGGCCTTTTCGTCGCGCGCGGCCCAGATCATGGTCTCGTGCGCGTTGGTGAAGCGACGGCCGCGGAAATTCGGCATCGGGTTGGTCTTGCGCCAGACGATATCGTTCAGGAGCCAGAAGCCGAGGTCCTGCATGATCGCGCCGACGCGGAAGATGTTGTGATAGGAGCCGATCACCCAGATCGTCGCCGACGGCTTCATCGCGCGGCGGGCGGCAAGCAGCCAGGCGCGGGTGAAATCGTCATAGGCGGAGAACGAATCGAACTTGTCCCAGTCGTCGTCGACCGCATCGACATGGGATTCGTCGGGGCGCTTGAGATCGCCCTTGAGCTGGAGATTGTAGGGTGGATCGGCGAACACCAGGTCGACCGAACCAGCCTGAAGCTTCGACATCTCGGCGACGCAATCACCGAGAATGATGCGATGCGATGAAGACTCAAAATTTGTGCGGGGCGCCCTTGCAGACGCCCCGCGACGCGACTCTACCATGACTCAAGAACTCTGACTCAGGCGACGCTGTCGGCGACGCGGGACCAAACAACCGACTGACCGCTACATTGAAGCGGCAAAGTAAAAATCGACTTAACCCGCCGCTTTCATGAATAGCTCTCACATCGCGCCTTGCACGCGGTTCGCTTCGCGCATTCGCCGTGTTTTGCAGTGTATTTCGCGTTTCTTCGCGTTGCGGCTGTGATCGGAGCGCAAAAAGACTCGAAATTCCTCTCGGAAAAAATTGCTCGATGCCCGGAAAAAATTGCTGGCATTGCCATGCTGTCGCACTAGGCAATAATTGCCGAGCGGGATATTGATTAACGCAATGGAAATTTTACGTGCATGGTCCGTTGAGCTTTGCCGCCTTTGCGCCCAATGATGCCAGCCAGGACTGAGGGAAGCCGCCATGCGCTACGATGATTTCCGCCGCAGCGACGACATCGAGGATCGTCGCGACGATGGTGGCGGCGGCGGTGGAGGAGGCGGGTTCGGCCTCCCCATGGGCGGCGGCGGCCTCGGCATCGGCACCATCATCGTGCTCGGCCTGGTCGGCTACGCCTTCGGCATCGATCCGCGCATCCTGATCGGCGGCGCCGAGATCCTCACCGGTGGCGGCCAGGCGCCGTCCTACCAGACCGATCGCCAGTCGTCGTCCAACGCCAAGCGCGGCGCGCCGACCGACGAGATGGGCAGCATGATCTCCGGCATCCTCGGCGAGATCGACGATCGCTGGAGCGAGATCTTCCAGGCCTCGGGCCAATCCTTTACCGGTCCGAAGGTCGTGCTGTTCCGCAATGTCACCAATGGCGGGCGCTGCGGCCGGGCGGAGTCGGCGATGGGACCGTTCTATTGTCCGCCCGACAGGACCATCTTCCTCGACACCGGTTTCTTCCGCGAGGTCGAGACACGTTTTCGCGGCTGCTCCGGCAAGTCCGCCTGTAACTTCACCACCGCCTACATCATCGCCCATGAGGCCGGCCATCACATCCAGAACCTGCTCGGCATCATTCCGCGCGTGACGCGCCTGCAGCAGCAGGCCGGCAGCAAGGCGGAGTCGAATGCGCTCCAGGTCAAGGTCGAATTGCAGGCCGACTGCCTGTCCGGTGTCTGGGTCAATCGCGAGGCGAAGAAGCGGCCGAACTTCCTGGAGCCGGGCGACATCGACGCCGCACTCACCACGGCGAGCGCGATCGGCGACGACACGCTGCAGCGCCAGTCCACAGGCCGCGTCGTGCCCGATTCCTTCACCCACGGCTCGGCCGCGCAACGCAAACAGTGGTTCATGACCGGTTACCAGCAGGGCACCGTCCAGGCCTGCAACACGTTTGGGGGCGGACAGTAGGGGTTGTCCGTCATCCTGAGGTGCTCGCCAATTGGCGAGCCTCGAAGGATGGCGAGCCCGTGGCGCATCCTCCGAGGCGCGCAAGAGCGCGCACCTCAGGATGATGTCAGTGGTCTGTGAAGAAGGTGCGTTGCAATGACCTCCATCGACGAAACAAAACAGTTCGTCCCGCTCGACATCGCGGTGCTCACCGTGTCGGACACGCGCGCGCTCGCGGATGATAAATCCGGCCAGACCCTAGCCGACCGCCTCCTTGCGGCCGGCCACCATCTCGCCGCGCGCGAGATCGTCACCGACGACATCGAGGCGATCCGCGCCGTCATTCGCCGCTGGATTGCGGACGCAGGCGTCGACGTCGTCATCACCACCGGCGGCACCGGCTTCACCGGGCGCGACGTCACGCCGGAGGCGATCGAGCCCTTGTTCGAGAAGCGCATGGACGGTTTCTCGATCGCATTCCACATGCTGAGCCACGCCAAGATCGGCACGTCGACGATCCAGAGCCGCGCCACGGCCGGCGTCGCGGGCGCAACCTACATCTTCTGCCTCCCAGGTTCGCCCGGTGCCTGCCGCGACGGCTGGGACGGCATCCTCAAAGCCCAGCTCGACTACCGCACGCGTCCCTGCAATTTCGTGGAGATCATGCCGCGCCTGGACGAGCACCTGCGCCGGCCAAAGGCGCAAGGCGCGACGGTGTGAGTGCTTGCTTCCCTTCCCCCCTTGTGGGGGAAGGTGGCGCGAAGCGCCGGATGAGGGGTTTTCTCCGCAGGCACGAACGCTCGCGGAGACATACCCCTCACCTTACTGAGCGCGCGTCCGCCAGTGCTGCTGCCCTCTCCCGCAAGGGGCGAGGGCACATTTACTTGCATCTCGCTCGTTGCGAGAGTGCTACAGATCTCGCTCCCAGGTCTCGCCGATCAGATCGACACCGAAGCTGTGGTGCTTCTCTTCCTTCACGAGCTTGAAGCCTGCACTTTGATAGATGCCACGCGCGGCGACCAGGATGCTTTGCGTCCACAGCGTCATCTTGCTGTAGCCCCTCTCGCGTGCGCCCTGGATGCATTGCTCGACCAACGCGCGGCCGACACCGAATCCCCGCGCTTTCTTCTCCACCTGCAACAGGCGCAGCTTGGCAATCTCATCCGTGGCCTTGACCAGGAAGATCGAGCCGACCGGCTCGCCATCCACTTCCGCAATCCAGCAGTGCTCGCGAGCGGCGTCATAGTTCTTGATGAACTGTGCGCAGATCTCGGCGACCAGGGCCTCGTAGCTGATATCCCAGTTGTAGTCGGCCGCATAGGCGGCGGCCTGGCGGGAGATGACCCAGCCCATGTCGCCGACGCGATGGCTGCGCAGCATGAAAGCCGCGGGCTGGCTTCGATGCTCCAGCACAGCTTCGATGGTCGCCATAGCCTGCGTGAGCCGCGTTGCGTCGCTGGCCGAAAGCTGAGCCAGCATTGCGGCGACCTCGTTTTGCGAGCCCAGGTTCAGCTTGGCAAAGCTCTGGCGCCCCTTGGCGGTGAGGCTGAGCTGGTATTGCCTGCGATCCGCGGGCAGGGGTCTGCGGGTGATCAGCCCCTTTTCGTCGAAGCTCTGCACGATGCGGCTGAGATAGCCGGGGTCGAGGCCAAGCTCGTTGCCTATCTCCTTTGCGGCAAGGTCGTCCCGTTGTGCGAGCTCGTAGAGCACGCGGGCCTCGCTGAGCGAGAACGGGCTCTTGCCAAGGTGCTGGTCGAGCACGCCAAGCTTGCGGGTATAGAAGCGGTTGAAGGCGCGAACCGCTGCGACGTGGTTCTCGGTACCGTCAAATGACATGGCTCACCTCAATACTTGCTATTGTCAAATAATTATTTGACTTTGGCAAGTATTGAAGTGCTTCAGCCGACCATGACGATCCGGCTGCGCAGCATGATCCGTGACGAGCGGCCGAGCCGCCGGAGCAACCGCGCCTCGGAGCGGCGGGCTTGGGGCGGGTAGCCGCCGATGCGGTCGTAGTGATCACGCGCGATCAAAAGTCCCTGATCGCCGAAGGGACCGACGAGCTTGCGCATCAGGGCCCAGAGAATATCGCGGAAGCCGGCATCGGCGTAGGGTGAGCGGGCATAGCGGAAGACGGCCGCACGATCCCGGCCGCTGGTCGAGACGGACTGGATAAACTGAGCGGTTTCCTCGATCCAGCCGGTTTCCAGCACGGCGCCCGCGGGAAGGAACATCAGCCAGGACGAACGGGCCTGGAGTGCGCCGGCGGCGAGCGCGGCGCCTTGCGTGGATCCTTCGAAGCCGATGAAACGGCAGCCCGCGACGTCGGCAACGCGCTCGATGACGCCATTGCGGGTGCTATCGACGAGGAGCACTTCCCGGACGATGCCTGCGGCGGCACCGGGTACCAGCGCGGCCAGAGTTGCGACCGCGGTCTGCTCGACGCCTTCGGTCGGAATGATGACGCTCAGCATGATTGAGGCTTCAGTGTCCACACTTCGGGAGAAGCGTAGCTCATTGTCAGGGCGTCATAAAACATGTGGCGCTGCCGAGTGCAACTTTCCGGCCGTGCTTCGGTATACGATGGTAAACCGCTGCAGCCGTCGCATCCAAATATGTCCCGTACGGGGCGGCGATATTGCCGAATGTGTCGGCGCCGCCCTTGCTTGACCGTATTAGTCCGGAGGTTGCCGCAACATTGCGCGACGCGCAGGCCGTTCGCAATCCTGCATGAAGAGGATGCGATAGCTGACTGACGAGCGCGGGAACGGGAAAAACGTGCAAGCACGCCGCTGACGAGGGCTTCGTATGAACGCTGATCAACTTGCTGTTAACACGCCGGCGACATCTCCCAGGCCGGACAGCGCGCCGATCTTGCGGATTCGGGCGGTGATGCTGGGTGAACGCATCAATCCCTCCGGCCTCGAGCTGGGTGCGACCCTCTCCTCGACCCCGGCCGCCTTCCGCGTCCATGCCGGCCTCGCGGTAATCTTCCGCTACGGCGTCGTGGTGCTGATCGGTCTCCTCCCTTCGGAGGAGAAGGTGCTGATCGACAGCCTGAAGCCCCGCGTGATCGGCGAATTCAGCCCCTACGAGGAGGAAATCGCGCAGGCGCAACTCTGCAAGGATGAAAGCGCCGAGGCGATCCTGCCGGGCGGCCCGATCTGCCTCGCCAAATTCTCCGACGACCGGCTGCTGCTGATCGCGGACGCGCTCGCCAAGAGCACTTCTCTTGCGCGCGACGAGCGCCGTGTCGCCGCGGTCTTCGACGTCATCGAGCCGTTTGCGCGCAAGCTCGCCGAGCAAGGCCGCACACCGCCCCGGCGGAAGGGCATCTTGCAATTGATCGGCAATGCGCTTCTCGTCCAGCAGCGCGTCGCCGGCCGTGTCGCTGTGGCCGAGAAGCCCGACGTGCTCTGGGAGAAACCCGAGCTCGACCGGCTCTATGCCCGCCTTGAAGACGAGTACGAACTGAAGGAGCGCCTCGACACGCTCGAACGCAAGCTCACAGCCGTGTCCGAGACCGCCAACGCGCTCACCGACATCATCGACACCCAGCGCTCGCTCCGCCTCGAGATCGCGGTGGTGGTGCTGATCGTGATCGAGGTCGCGATCGGATGTTTTCAGATCCTTGCCGGCATTCACTGAGCGCCTTGCAACAGCGCCGCGCAATTGCGCGCGATCGTCAGTTCTTCGTTGGTCGGGATGATGAAGACATCGACTGCGCTGTCGCCGCCGCTGATACGCTCGCATCCCTCATCATTGGCAGCCGCATCGATGCGAACACCGAGCCAGTCGAGACGCTCACCGATCGCGCTGCGGATTTCCCCGGCATGCTCGCCGATGCCGCCGGTGAAGACCAGGCAGTCCAGCCCGGCAAGTGTTGTCGCCATCGCCGCCACCTCCTGCGCGGCGCGGAAGGTGAAGAGCTCGACCGCCTCCCGTGCCGCAGCTTCGCTGCTCGCAAGCAGCGTGCGCATGTCCGACGCGATGCAGGAGACGCCGAGCAGGCCCGATTCGTGGTAGAGCAGGTGCTGGACATCGTCGACCGACATCTTCTCGTGCTGTTGCAGATAGAGTAGCACGCCCGGGTCGATCCTGCCGCACCGCGTGCCCATCACCAGCCCGTCGAGCGGCGTCAGTCCCATCGTGGTGTCGATGCTGCGGCCGTCGCGCAAGCCGCACAGGCTCGCGCCATTGCCGAGATGCGCGATCACAGTGCGCTTCGCCACGAGCTGCGGCGCGATTCGGGCGAGCCGTCCCGCGACATATTCGAACGAGAGGCCGTGAAATCCGTAGCGCCGGACGCCGCGCTCTTCATAACGCCGCGGAATGGCGAAGCGGCTGGCGGGCGGCGCAATACGGTGATGGAAAGCGGTGTCGAAGCAGGCGATCTGCGTCAGGTCGGGCCTGATCGCCCTGATGGCGCGGACCGGCGCCAGACACCGCGGCTGGTGCAGCGGCGCCAGCGGCGTCAACGCCTCCAGTTTTGCGGTGACATCGTCCGTCAGCTCGACCGAAGCGGAATAGTCCGGACCGCCATGGACGACGCGATGGCCGACGGCGCGCAAGCGGTGGTCGCCGAAGCGATCCTCGATGAAGCCGAGCACGTCGGCGAACAGATGATCGCTGTTCGCATCCGATGCTTCCCTCCCTTGCTGGAACAGGTCTTCGCCCGCGGGGCTCTTCACGACGAGCCGCGGCTTCGTCTCGTGCTCGTCGAGCAGGCCCTTGCACAGCAGGGTGGGCTCGGCCGCCGAGATCTCGAACAGGCCGAATTTGATGCTCGACGATCCCGAGTTGAGAACGAGAACGGTGTTCAACATGGCTGCTGTCAGTCGCCTGCCTCCGCCGGCGTGTTGCCGCCGGCGCTGTTCTGCCAGACCCATTCCTGGATTTCCGGCATGTCCTCGCCGTATTCGCGCACGTAGCGCGAATGCTCGATCAGCTTGTCACGGAATTGCTGCTTCACCTGCGCCGCTTTGGTCGCGAGCCCCGGTACGCGCTCGATCGCCCCGATCGCGAGGTGATAGCGGTCGAGTTCGTTGAGCACGACCATGTCGAACGGCGTCGTCGTGGTGCCTTCCTCGGCAAAGCCGCGGACGTGCATGCCGGCGTGGTTGGTGCGGTTATAGGTCAGCCGGTGGATCAGATAGGGATAGCCGTGATAGGCGAAGATCACCGGCTTGTCGCGGGTGAACAGGCCGTCGAAGTCGCGGTCGGACAAGCCGTGCGGGTGCTGCTCCCTGGGTTGCAGCGTCATGAGGTCGACGACGTTGACGACGCGGATCTTCAGCTCGGGCAGCGCCTTGCGCAGCAGGTCGACGGCGGCGAGCGTTTCCAGTGTCGGCACGTCGCCGGCGCAGGCCATCACGACATCGGGCTCGCCATTCGCGTCTTCCGTGCCGGCCCAGCTCCAGATGCCGATGCCGGCATCGCAGTGCGTGGCTGCCTCCTGCATCGACAGCCATTGCGGCGCCGGCTGCTTGCCGGCCACGATGACGTTGATGCGGTCATAGGTGCGCAGGCAGTGATCGGCGATCCACAGCAGCGTGTTGGCGTCCGGTGGGAAGTAAATGCGGACGACGTCGGCCTTCTTGTTGGCGACGAGATCGACGAATCCGGGGTCCTGATGGCTGAAGCCGTTGTGGTCCTGGCGCCAGACATGCGATGTCAGCAGATAGTTGAGCGAGGCGATCGGTCGCCGCCACGGCAGATGCCGGGTCACCTTCAGCCATTTGGCGTGCTGGTTGAACATGGAATCCACGATGTGGATGAAGGCCTCGTAGCAGGAGAAGAAGCCGTGCCGGCCCGTGAGCAGGTAGCCCTCTAACCAGCCCTGGCACAGATGTTCGCTCAAGACTTCCATCACGCGTCCGTCCTGGGCGAGATGCACGTCGTAAGATTTTGTCGGCTCCATCCAGACGCGTTCGGTGGCCTCGAACACTGCATCGAGCCGGTTTGAGGCGGTTTCGTCCGGGCCCATGATGCGGAAGTTGCGGGCCTCGGCGTTGAGGCGGATGACGTCGCGCAGGAACTTGCCGAGCTCGCGGGTTGCCTCCGCCACGATGCCGCCCGGCTGAGGCACCTCGAGGGCGAAGCTGCGGAAGTCCGGCAGCTTCAGCTCCTTCTTCAGAAGGCCGCCATTGGCGTGCGGATTGGCGCCCATGCGGCGGTTGCCTTCGGGCGCGAGCTCCTGGAGCTCCGTAATGAGCGCGCCGCTCACGTCGAACAGCTTTTCTGGCTCGTAGCTGCGCATCCAGTCTTCGAGAATCTTCAAATGCGCCGGATTGTCGCGGCAGTTCGCGACGGGCACCTGATGCGCCCGCCAAAAACCCTCGACCTTCTTGCCGTCGACTTCCTTGGGGCCGGTCCAGCCCTTCGGGCTGCGCAGCACGATCATGGGCCAGCGCGGGCGTTCGACGCTCTCGCGGCCGTCGCGGGCGTGCTGCTGGATCGACCGGATGCTGACGAGCGCGACGTCGAGCGCGTCTGCCATGGCCTGGTGCATCAATTTGGGATCGTCGCCCTCGACGAATAGCGGCTCGTGGCCGAGCCCGTGGAAGAGATCGCGGATCTCGCCGTCGCGCATCCGCCCGAGCACGGTTGGGTTGGCAATCTTGTAACCGTTGAGATGCAGGATCGGCAGCACCGCGCCGTCATGCCCGGGATTGAGGAACTTGTTGGAGTGCCAGGACGCCGCGAGCGGGCCGGTCTCGGCCTCGCCGTCTCCGACGACACAGGCGACGATCAGGTCGGGATTGTCGAATGCCGCGCCATAGGCATGCACCAGCGCGTAACCGAGCTCACCGCCTTCGTGGATGGAGCCCGGCGTCTCCGGCGCCGCGTGACTCGGGATGCCTCCGGGGAAGGAGAATTGCCTGAACAGTTTGCGCAACCCGTCGGCATCGCGCGCGATATCGGGATAGATCTCGCTGTAGCTGCCTTCAAGATAGGTGTTGGCGACCATGCCGGGGCCGCCGTGGCCGGGACCGCAGACATAGATCACGCTCAGGTCCAGCGCGCGGATGACGCGGTTGAGATGGGCATAAATGAAGTTCAACCCGGGCGTCGTGCCCCAATGGCCGAGCAAACGCGGCTTGATGTGCTCGGGCCGTAACGGCTCACGCAGCAGCGGATTGTCGAGCAGGTAAATCTGCCCGACGGAGAGATAGTTCGCGGCGCGCCAATAGCGGTCGAGCAGATCGAGGTCGCTGCTCGCTGCGGCCGATTGTTGTTGATTTGTCATGTTCCTGCCGACCTTCACCCGGGATCGTCACCAACCGAGTTTCGGCGAGATCGATCCTTCGGCAGCATCAAACGAGATCGCCGTGACGCCACTGTTGCGTGAGGTCAAAAGCGGGCGCGCGAAGTTTGGGCAGCTCTACTGTGCATGGGGTTGTTTTCACGTTTTTTGGTTTGTGTTCTTGATTTGTTCCTTCGGCGTGCTATCTTGGCTTCATGAGTCCAGCATCCTCTCATGCTCTCAAGCACCCGCCGGTCACGGCGCCCTCCGAGCCGGCGGGTGCGCCTTCTGACTTCCCTGAGCTGGCGGTCGCCATCGACCGCCAGCGCAGGCGAGGCCGGGGCGCGCAGTCCAACGCCAGCGGCCGCTTTGAGGCCGAGGCGCGCGTCGCATTCGACGATGGCTGGCAGAGCCTTGAAGAACTGCCGCCGTTCAAGACCACGGTCGGGATCGACACCTCGCGCAAGGTGATCACCCGCAACGAATCTCCCGACATCGGCTTCGACCGTTCGATCAATCCCTACCGCGGCTGCGAGCACGGCTGCGTCTATTGCTTCGCGCGGCCGACGCATGCCTATCTCGGCCTGTCGCCGGGGCTCGACTTCGAGTCGAAGCTGTTCGTGAAGCCCGAGGCACCGGCGCTGCTCGAGAAGGAGCTTGCAGCGCCCGGCTACGAGCCGCGAATGATCGCGATCGGCACCAACACCGATCCCTATCAGCCGATCGAGCGCGAGCGCAAAATCATGCGCGGCATTCTGGAGGTGCTGGAGCGCGCCGGCCATCCCGTCGGGATCGTCACCAAGTCGGCGCTGGTGACCCGCGACATCGACATTCTCGCGCGCATGGCCAAGCGCAACCTCGCCAAGGTCGGCATCTCCGTGACGTCGCTCGATCCGAAACTGGCGCGCACCATGGAGCCGCGGGCGTCCACGCCGCCGAAGCGGCTGGAGGCGCTGAAGCAGCTTTCCGAGGCCGGCATTCCGACCACCGTCATGGTCGCGCCCGTCATCCCCGCGCTGAACGATTCCGAGATCGAACGTATCCTGGATGCTGCGGCCCATGCCGGCGTCAAGGAAGCCTCCTACGTGCTGCTGCGGTTGCCACTCGAGGTGCGCGATCTCTTTCGGGAATGGCTGATGGCGAACTATCCGGACCGCTATCGCCACGTCTTCACGCTGATCCGCGACATGCGCGGCGGCCGGGACTACGACGCGAAATGGGGCGAGCGCATGAAGGGCACCGGCCCGATGGCCTGGACCATCGGCCGCCGCTTCGAGATCGCCTGCGACAGGCTCGGGCTGAACAAGCGGCGCTCCAAGCTGACGACGGATCATTTTGCCAAGCCGAAGCGGAATGGCGATCAACTCAGCCTGTTCTGAGGGACGAAGTGAGAGAGGCGTCGTATGAGTAAGGAACTGCCAGCTCCAATCCCGCGACTTACCGTCATCACGCTGGGCGTGAATGACATCCGCGCCAGCATTGCCTTTTACGACGCGCTTGGTTTCTCGCGCCGGCTCAAGGTGACCGGCGAGGCCGTGGCGTTCTATGACACCGGCGGTCCGGTGCTCGCGTTGTTTCCCTGGGATCAGCTCGCGGCCGACGCCACATTGCCTGATCATCCGAGGCCATCGACGTTCCGCGGCATGACGCTCGCCTGGAACTGCCGCGCGCGTGAGGAGGTGGATGCGGTGCTGGCCTTCGCCGTCAGCAATGGCGCCGCGCTGCTGAAGGCCGCGCATGAGACCGACTATGGCGGTTATTCCGGCTATTTCGCCGATCCTGACGGCCATCCCTGGGAAGTCGTGGCCGCGCCCGGCATCGAAGTCGGCGAGGACCGGCGGGTGCATCTGGCGGAATAGGGCGGCTGACTTGAATAACGGGAATTGTCCGAGGTTCCCGGTTGCGCAGGCCATCCCGCTTGCGCACGATCCTGGCCATGATTCGGGATCAATCCGCCAAGAAGCCGGCCAAAGGCGCGTCCAAGAAGGCTGCGCCTGAGAACAAGAAGGTTGCGCCCAAGAACGAGAAGGCTGCGCCGAAAAAAATCGCCAAGGCGCTGGCCGGCACCAAGAGCGCCATCATCGTCGCCCCAAGCTTCCGCCGCGAGCGCGCGCTGATGAAGCGCGGCGTCTGGCCGGTGGCGGGCTGCGATGAGGCCGGCCGCGGGCCGCTGGCCGGTCCTGTGGTGGCGGCGGCGGTGATTCTCGATCCCGACCGCATCCCGCGCGGCATCGACGATTCCAAGCGCCTGACGGCCGAGGAGCGCGAAAGGCTGTTCGACAAGATCTGCGCCACCGCCCAGGTCTCGGTGGCCGTCGCCTCCCGCGCCCGCATCGACCGCGACAACATCCTGCGCGCCTCGCTGTGGGCGCTGAAGCGCGCGGTGGTGGCGCTGCCCCAGCAGCCCCGGCACGTCTTCGTCGACGGCCGCGACCGGCTCGACACGGCATGCGATTGCGAGGCCGTGATCGGCGGCGACGGCATCGTCCTGTCGATCGCAGCGGCCTCGATCGTCGCCAAGGTGACGCGGGACCGCCTGATGTGCGCGCTGGCTCAGGACTGTCCTGGCTACGGTTTCGAGCAGCACAAGGGCTACGCCGTGCCCGAGCACCTCGATGCGCTCAACCGCCTCGGCCCCACTGTCCACCACCGCAGCTTCTTCGCCCCCGTAGCCGCCGCACGCGCCAAGCACATGCCCTGGACGGTCGAGCCGGCGCAGGATCTGTTTGCGGTGACCGAGATCGAGCTGCAGGTGGACTCGAGCTCGGAAATCGACGCGTCGGCAAATCTCTAGACGAGACTCGGTTGCCACGACGCGTCGCGCCCTCTATCAAAATAGTCGTGAGCGAATAGGGCCGGCTTCACGGGTTGGCTGCATCTTTCGGACGTTGCATGCGGTTTACCTCCCTGGTCATCGAGCTCATTCGCGCGCGGCCGCGGCTGATCGTCTGGATCGCCGTGCTGCTCCAGGCCGCGATGTGGCTGTTCGTGGCGCTGGTGTTTTATCGCAGCCCGCCCGGCAGCCTCGCGACGCTGCTGGCCTTCGGCCGCGAATACCAGGTCGGCACTGATTTAGGCCCGCCCTTGCCGGTCTGGCTCGCCGACATCGCCTATCGCGCTGCCGGCGGCCACGTGTTCGGCGTCTACATCCTGGCGGAGCTCTGTGGGGTCGCGACCTTCATCGCGCTCTATCATCTGTCCCGCGCGGTGGTCGGCCCCCAGCAGGCTGTGCTGGCCGTGCTGCTGACCATGACGCTGCTGGCCTTCTCCTCGCCCGTACTCGACTTCGGCCCGCTGGTGCTGGCGCGGCCGCTCTGGGCACTGCTGCTGCTGCATTCCTGGCAGATCATCGGACAGCGCCGCGGCAACGCCTGGTTTGCCTGGTCGATCGAGGCGGGCCTCCTGCTGCTGACGACGCCGGCTGCGATCTTCCTGCTGTTGCTGATTGTCGTCTTCGCACTCGCAACCGCGGACGGCCGCCGCACGCTGCGCGCATTCGACCCGCTGTTTGCGCTGGTGGTCGTCGCCGTGCTGGCATTGCCCTATGCCGTCTGGCTGATGCGCGCCGAGGTGCTCGTCCTGCCGGCCTTGCCTGCGGTCAGCGAGCTCAATGCCCGCGCGCTGCACGCGGCCTGGCTGCTCGGGGGGCTCCTGCTCGGCGCGGCGGCGATCCCGGCGCTGACCGTGCTCAACACCGGCCTGTTCGTTCCCAAGAGCGAGGAGGCGCCGATCATCTACCGCCCGCCGGTCGAGCCGCTCGCGCGCAATTTCGTCTATTTCTTCGCGTTGGCGCCGGCGCTCGGCGCGGTGCTGATCTCCGGCCTGCTGGGCCTCGACGCCGTCGTCGGCGGCGCCGGCGTCGTGCTGGTGTTGTCGGGGCTTGCCGTGGTCGTGGGAGCCGGCGATCTCATCGCGATGCGCCGCGCGAGGATGCTGCGGATGGTCTGGGCGGCCGCCGTCATCGCGCCCGCAATCGGCGTCGTGCTCGCCGTCCTGCTCCTGCCGTGGACCGGTGCCAACGAGATCGCGACCTCGATGCCGGCGCGCGCGATTTCGGACTTCTTCGACGAGAGCTTTGCCCGCCGCACCAATCATCGTCTGCGCGCGGTCGCGGGCGAGACCCAGCTTGCCAGCCTGATCACGCTGCATTCCGGCCGGCCCCATCTGTTCATCGATGCCCAGCCTTCACGCACGCCGTGGATCAACCAGGCCAAATTCAGCGAGACCGGCGGCGTCGTGGTCTGGCGTGCCTCCGACACCGCCGGCACCCCACCGCCGGACATTCTCGCGCGCTTTCCCGGCATCGTCCCGGAAGTCCCGCGCGCCTTCGAATGGCTGGTGACCGGACGCCAGCAACTGCTGCGCATCGGCTGGGCCATCGTGCGGCCGAAGGGGACTTAGTCTCTCGCTCTTCGTCGTCATTGCGAGGAGCCCTTGCGACGAAGCAATCCAGTATCCCTCCGCGTAAAGATTCTGGATTTGCTTAGCTGCGCTCGCAATGACGGGGAGAGGTCGTACGGCTCCTTACGCGCCCGCCAGCACCTTCGCGATCGCGCGGAGATCCTGCCAGGCGAGCCGCTTGTACGACGGCGAGCGCAACAGATAGGCGGGATGGAAGGTCGGCAGCGCGCGGATGGTGCGCGCGCCCGTCTCGTAGTCGAACCAGCGGCCGCGGGTGCGCATGATGCCTTCGCGGGTCGATAGCAGCGTCTGGGTCGAGGGATTGCCGAGCGTCACCAGCACATCCGGATTCACCAGCTCGATCTGGCGCTGGATGAAGGGCAGGCAGATTTGCGTCTCCTGCGGCGTCGGCGTGCGGTTGCCGGGCGGCCGCCAGGGAATCACGTTGGCGATGTAGGCGGTGGTGCGGTTGAGGCCTATGGCTCCGATCATCAAGTCGAGCAGCTTGCCGCTGCGCCCGACGAAGGGCAGCCCTTCGATGTCCTCGTCGCGGCCCGGTGCCTCGCCGACGAACATGATGCGCGCCTGCGGATTACCGTCGGCGAAAACCAGCCGTGTCGCCGTGTGCTTCAGCGCGCAGCCGTCGAAGCTCTGCATCAACTCGCGCAGCGCCTCCAAGGTCGGCGCGGTGCGTGCGGCCTCGCGCGCCGACGCGATCGCGATGTCGGGCGCGGGGGCCGCCTCGCCGCGCAACACTGCCGGCGCGGCGGCCGGCCGTGGGGCTTCGACCGGAGGCGGCGCGCGCGGGGCCGGAGGTGGAACATCCAATTCCGCCAGGCGGTCGATCGGTTCCTCCGCGAGCGTGCAATCGACTCCGGCCTCCAGATAGAAGGCGAGAAGCTCTCGGACCGTGGGTGCGGGTTCTGGGATCATCGGAAAGTCTGACTATTAGTCCAGTTTGGGGCGCCTTGCACCCCGGCGAAACGCATTTCCGAGGTTGTCCTACCCGGAAAAATCGGAAACAAGAGGGCGCAATCGACCAAGGACCGTCTCAAGGGCTGAGATCAGATGAGCACCGAAGAACTTCCCCCGCGCGAATCCATGGAATTCGACGTCGTCATCGTCGGCGCCGGCCCCTCGGGTCTGGCTGCAGCGATCCGGCTGAAGCAGATCAATGCCGATCTCAACGTCGTCGTGGTGGAGAAGGGCTCCGAGGTCGGTGCGCATATTCTCTCCGGCGCCGTGATCGATCCGGCCGGGCTCGACAAGCTGATCCCGGACTGGCGCGAGGATTCCGATTGTCCTCTGAAGACCCAGGTGAAGGACGACCGCTTCTACTGGATGACGGGCGGCGGCGCGATCAGGCTGCCTAACTTCATCATGCCGCCGCTGATGGACAATCATCACTGCTATATCGGCTCGCTGGGCAATGTCTGCCGCTGGCTGGCGCGCAAAGCGGAAGCGCTAGGCGTCGAGATCTATCCCGGTTTTGCCGCGGCCGAGGTGCTCTATGACGAGCAGGGCGCGGTGAAGGGCATTGCCACCGGCGACATGGGTATCGGCCGGGACGGCAAGCCGAAAGACTCCTTTACCCGTGGCATGGAATTGCTCGGCAAGTACACGCTGTTCGCGGAAGGCGCGCGCGGCAGCCTGACCAAACAGCTCATCGCGAAGTTCGCGCTGGATACCAAGAGCGAGCCGGCGAAATTCGGCATCGGGCTCAAGGAAGTTTGGCAGATCGATCCCGCCAAGCACCAGAAGGGCATGATCCAGCATTCGTTCGGCTGGCCGCTCGATCTGAAGACCGGCGGTGGCTCGTTCCTCTATCACTACGACGACAACCTCGTTGCCGTCGGCTTCGTCGTGCATCTCAACTACGACGACCCGTATCTGTCACCGTTCGACGAGTTCCAGCGTTTCAAGACCCATCCGTCAATCCGCTCCACCTTCGAAGGTGCCAAGCGGCTCGCCTATGGCGCGCGCGCCATCACCGAGGGCGGCTATCAGTCGGTCCCGAAACTCAGCTTCCCCGGCGGCGCCCTGATCGGCTGCGCGGCGGGCTTCGTCAACGTTCCCCGCATCAAAGGCGTGCACAACGCGATGGGCACGGGCATGCTCGCCGCCGAGCACGTTGCGTCCGCCATTGCCGCCGGTCGCGCCAATGACGAGATCGTCGATTACGAGAACGCCTGGCGCTCCTCCTCAGTCGGCAAGGATTTGTTCCTGGTCCGCAACGTCAAGCCGTTGTGGTCGAAGTTCGGCACGGTGCTCGGCGTTGCGCTCGGCGGCTTCGACATGTGGTGCAACACGCTGTTCGGCGGCTCGCTGTTTGGCACCCAGTCGCACGCGAAGCCCGATCGCGCGACGCTCGATCCGGCCAAGACCCACGCGCCGCGGACCTACCCGAAGCCGGACGGCAAGATTTCCTTCGACAAGCTCTCGTCGGTGTTCCTGTCCAATACCAATCATGAGGAGGACCAGCCGGTCCATCTCAAGGTCACGGACATGAACCTCCAGAAGACCTCCGAGCATGACGTGTTTGCAGGTCCGTCGAACCGCTATTGCCCGGCCGGCGTCTATGAGTGGATAGAGGAAGGTTCGGGTCCGCGCTTCCAGATCAACGCTCAGAACTGCGTCCACTGCAAAACCTGCGACGTGAAGGACCCCAACGGCAACATCACCTGGGTTCCCCCGGAGGGCGGCGGCGGTCCGAACTACGAGGCGATGTAGGCGGGGTCAGCAAGCCACAATCCAGGTGACCAAGGCCCAAGGCGACCAATATTGCGTGACCTTGGCCCTGCGACGCACGTTCGCGTGAGAACCCGGCCGCGGTCCCGCTCCGTGGTCACGATAAGGCCATACTGGCGGCGTCTTGGGGCGCTCTTGACCGGTGACTTGGCCGATTTGGGGCGTGCGGAGGGGACCGCCCGGCCCGAATCCTTGCGGTGAAGCGCCAAAAGCGGCATTGTCGGCCCGACGGTTCCGGGTCCCCATGCCACCGGCCGCGTTCGCATGCGATACGGCCTTCTTCAGACCCAGGCACTACCAACTCAAGGCGAGCCCTGATGTTTTCAAATCGTTTCAACCGCTGGACTGTTGCCGCCATCGCCCTCATGGGCACAGCGATCGCGACGGTCCCCGGCGCGGTCCTGGCGCAGACGCCCGACCATCCGTCCGACACGGCGGCGCAGTTTCCGACCCGAAACGATCTGAAGGCGCTGACCACTTCCGGCAGCTATCTCGCCGCCCGCCACGCCAGCGTCGAGCGCGATGCGGCCTCCGCCGCCGCGTTCTATCGCTCGGCCCTGCGCACCGATCCCAAGAACAACGAGCTGCTCGACCGCGCCTTCATCTCTTCGGTCGCCGACGGTGACATCGACGAAGCCGTCAAGCTCGCCGAGCGCATCCTGACCATCGACAAGACCAACCGCGTTGCGCGCCTCGTCGTCGGCGTGCACGATCTCAAGTTCAAGAAGTACGCGACCGCGCAGACCAACATCAACCAGTCGATCCGCGGTCCGATCACCGATCTCGTCGCCACGCTGCTGTCGGGCTGGGCCGCCTATGGTGCGGGCGATGCCAAGGGCGGTGTCGCCACCATCGACAAGCTGGCCGGTCCGGAATGGTATCCGCTGTTCAAGGATCTCCATGCCGGCATGATCCTCGAGCTCGCCGGCAAGGAGAAGGACGCGGGCAATCGGTTCGAACGTGCCTACAAGCTCGACGATTCCATGCTGCGCGTCACCGAGGCCTATGCGCGCTGGCTTTCGCGTAACAAGGACTCGGCCGCCGCGACCACCGTCTACCAGGCTTTCGACAAGAAGCTCGCCCGCCATCCGCTGATCGTGGAAGGGTTGCGCGACACCAAGGCCGGCAAGAAGATGCCGCCGCTGGTCGATAGCGCGCAAGCCGGCGCCGCCGAAGCACTCTACGGCATCGGCGCCACACTGACCCGCCGCGGCGGCGAGGATCTGGCGTTGGTCTATCTCCAGCTCTCGCTCTACCTCCAGCCCACCCATCCCCTGGCGCTGCTGTCGCTCGCCGATCTCTATGAATCGGTGAAGCGACCGCAGATGGCGATCAAGGTCTATGAGCGGGTGCCGGCGTCCTCGCCGCTCAAGCGCAACGCCCAGATTCAGCTCGCCATCGATCTGGATTCCGCCGACCGCACCGACGAGGCGATCAAGATCCTCAAGGGGGTCACCACCGAGGATTCCAAGGATCTCGAAGCCATCATGGCGCTGGGCAACATCGAGCGCGGCCGCAAGAAGTTCGGCGAATGCGGCGCGACCTATTCGCAAGGCGTCGACGTGCTGCCGGCCGGCAACGACAAGGCCAACAGCGTCTGGTATTATTATCGCGGCATCTGCGAGGAGCGCTCCAAGCAGTGGGGCAAGGCCGAAGCCGACATGAAGAAGGCACTCGAGCTGCAGCCCGACCAGCCGCACGTTCTCAACTATCTCGGCTATTCCTGGATCGACCAGGGCATCAATCTCGACGAAGGCATGAAGATGATCAAGCGGGCCGTCGAGCAGCGCCCGGACGACGGCTACATCGTCGACTCCCTTGGCTGGGCCTATTATCGCATCGGCAATTACGAGGACGCGGTGAAGAACCTCGAGCGCGCCATCGACCTCAAGCCCGAGGATCCCACCATCAACGATCACCTCGGCGACGCCTACTGGCGCGTCGGCCGCACGCTGGAAGCCAAGTTCCAGTGGGCGCACGCCCGCGATCTCAAGCCCGAAGCGGATGAGCTTCCGAAGATCGAGGCCAAGATTGCAAACGGTATGACCGACGACAATTCGAACTCCTCGGCTGCGCAGGCGGAGAAGGAGAAGAAGAAGGACGACGGCAAGGGCGGCTGAGCGAGTTGAAGTTGGGGGCGTGTCGTCAATGCCGGCGTTGATTGAAGAAGGGCGCGCGAAGGTCAATCTGAGCCTTCGCGTGGTCGGCCGTCGTGCCGACGGCTATCATGATCTCGAAAGCGTGGTCGCCTTTGCCGACTGCGCCGACCGGCTCACGCTGGAGCCCGGCGGCGAGCTGAAGCTCACCACGACGGGGCCGCTTGCGGCGGCCTGCGGCGATATGGCCGACAACCTCGTGTTCAAGGCGGCCAAGCTCCTGGCCGAAGCCGTCCCGAACCTGAAGCTGGGCGCCTTCGCGCTCGACAAGGTGCTCCCTGTCGCTGCCGGCATCGGCGGCGGCTCGGCCGACGCCGCGGCGGCGCTGCGGTTGCTGGCGCGTCTCAACGATCTTTCGCTCGAAGATCCGCGGCTGCAGAAGGTTGCGCTTGCGACCGGCGCCGACGTGCCGGTGTGTCTGTTCTCGCGCGCCTGTGACATGACCGGTGTCGGCGAACAGCTGCTGCCGCTCGCGTTGCCGAGCATGCCCTGCGTGATGGTCAATCCTCGCGTGCCGGTCGCGACCAAGGATGTGTTCCAGGCGCTGGGCCTGCGCAACGGCGAACTCCTGGTCGGCGCCACCTCCGTCTTCGACGGTCCGGCCTGGCCGGGCGAGGGCGCCTCCATTGCCGATTGGGTCGACACGCTCGAGACCGTCGCCAACGATCTCGAAGCGCCTGCGATGCGCATCGAGCCGGTGATTGGTGACGTGCTGGAAGCCTTGCGTGGCTCCGCCGGCGTCAAGCTCGCCCGCATGTCCGGCTCGGGTGCAACGTGTTTTGCGATCTATGGCGCATTTGCCGAGGCGCATGCCGCCGCCGAGAAGATCCGCAGGGATCATTCCGGCTGGTGGGTGCACGCGGGAACGCTGAGCTAGGTATTTCGCCGACGACGGTGCCGGTAGCCCGGATGGAGCGAAGCGCAATCCGGGATGGTTCGGCTGCGGCGGTCCCGGATTACGCTACGCTCCATCCGGGCTACGGCAGTTGAGCTAGCCGCCGCTTTCCTCCGCCAGTCCGAGAAACCGCCGGATTTCGCCCAACACCTCTTGCGGCTTGTCATGTTGCAGCCAGTGTCCGGCGCCGGCGATGGTCTCGACGCGCGCCTGCGGAAAGTAGCGCTCCAGGCCCGCGGCCCTCGCGCCAGCCAGAAAACTTTCGCCGGCATTCAAGAGCAGCGTCGGGCAGGTGATGCGCGACCACAGCGCGATGTGATCGTCCGGCCAGAGCCGGTGCGGCGCAGAGGCGCGCTGGTAGGGATCGAACTTCCAGCTATAGGTGCCGTCCTCGTTCTGCCGCGCGCCGTGGGTGGCGAGATGCAGCGCGAGGTCGCGGGACAGCCGCTTGTTGTGAAGCACCATCTGCGCCGCGGCGTCTTCGAGGGTCGGATAGCGGCGCGGTGCGCGGTCGTGCAGCTTGTCGAGCTGACCGACCCATTTGCCGATCCGCTCATGCACCGGCGGTTTTGGTGTATCCGGCAACATCGTCACGCCGTCGAGCACGACCAGCTTCGAGACCTGTTCGGGGAATGCCCCCGTAAAGATCAGGCTGACCATGCCGCCCATGGAATGGCCGACGAGAGTGACTTGAGGGGCCGCTATGGCACGGACGAGCTGGGCGAGATCGTACACATACTCCGTCAGCGCGTAGCTGCCGCCTTTGGTCCAGTCGGAATCGCCGTGACCGCGCAGGTCGGGTGCGAGCACGTGAAAATGCGGCTGTAGCGACCGGGCGATGACGTCCCAGCTCCGGCAATGATCGCGCCCGCCATGGACCAGGATGGCGACGGGCGCGCCATCGTTGCCCCAATCGGCATAGTGCAGCCGCAGGCCGTGAGACTCGAAAGTGCGGCTTTGCGGGGCGAGCATGGTGGAGCTATCCATTCGCGGGCCGCCGCGCCAGTGCGAGCGACAGGCCGAGCCCCGCGATGAAGACGCCGGAGCCCTGGGTGAGACGTCGCATCAGATGCGGCCTTCCGATCAACTGCGTGCGTGTCGCGGAGGCCATCAGCACCACAACGATATCGGCGAGCGTGTTCAGCGTCACCGAAATTGCACCCAGCATGATGAATTGCAGCGTCGGGTTCGATCCCGCCGGGTCGAGGAACTGCGGAATAAAGGCGAGGAAGAATGCGGCGGTCTTCGGGTTCAGCGCCTCGACCAGCACGCCGTCGCGAAAGGCGCGCTTGTCGCCGACGGGCTCGCTGTCGAATGACAGCGCGCGGCTGGCGCTGCGAAAAGTCCTGATGCCGAGCCAGACCAGATAGAGTGCGCCGACAAATTTCACGGCGGCAAACAGCTCGGCGCTGGCAAGGATGATCGCGGAGATGCCGAGGCTGCCCGCGACCACATGAACCAGACCGCCGAGCGCGGTGCCCGCGGTCGATGCAAAGCCGCTGGCGCGCCCTTCCGACAAGGTCCGTGCCGCCACGTAGAAAATGCCGGGGCCGGGAACGGCGGCGATGAGACAAGCAGCGGCCAGGAACAGCCAGAAATTCGTGTTGATCATCCTGCTTTGGTAGCGATGCTTGCCGCGATTGCAAGGCCCGTCGTTCTGCAAGGCTTGCGTTTAGCCCATCCGGCGGAAGATCACGCTGGCATTCACCCCGCCGAAGCCGAACCCGTTCGAGATCGCGTGCTGCATCGGCATCGGGCGCGCCGCACCGGCGACGATGTCGATGCCGTCAGCGGCGGGATCGGGGTTTTCGAGATTAAGCGTCGGCGGTGCGATCTGGTCGCGCAGGGCGAGCACGGTGAAGATCGCTTCCAAGCCGCCGGCGGCACCGAGCAGATGGCCGGTGGCCGACTTGGTTGCGCTCACGGCGATGCCGCGGTGACGACCGAACAGCGCGGCAATCGCGCCGAGTTCACTCTCGTCGCCGGCCGGCGTCGACGTCGCATGCGCGTTCAGGTGCTGTAAATCCGCAGGCGCAAGCTTGGCCTGCCGGAGCGCGATCTCCATGGCGCGCCGGGCGCCGTCGCCGTCGGGCGGTCCCGACGTCATGTGATAGGCGTCGGCGGTCGTGCCGTATCCGACGATCTCCGCGATCGGCGTCGCGCCGCGCGCCAAGGCATGCTCCAGCTCCTCGATCACCAGGATGCCGGCACCTTCGCCCATGACAAAACCGTCGCGATCGCGATCGAACGGGCGCGAGGCGCGCGCGTCATTGAACCCGCTCGACAGTGCGCGGGCCGCAGCAAAGCCGCCGAGGCTGACGATGTCGATGCAGGCTTCCGCGCCGCCGCAGATCGCCACATCGGCCTCGCCCGCGCGGATCATGCGCGCTGCATCGCCGATCGCCTGAACGCCGGCGGCGCACGCCGTGACCGGTGTGCCCAGCGCTCCCTTGTAGCCGTATTTGATCGAGACGTGGCCGGCCGCGAGGTTGGCGAGGAAGGAGGGGATCGTGAACGGCGACAGCCGGCGCGGGCCGCGTTGTTCGGTGATGCGCACCGCTTCCGCCATCGCCGGAAAGCCGCCGACGCCGGAGGCGATGATCGTTGCGGTTCGTTCCTGCGCCGCCGCGTCCTGCGGCGTCCAGCCGGCCTGCGCCACCGCTTCTGCGGTGGCGAGCAGCGCGAACAGGATGAAGCGGTCCATCTTGCGCTGGTCTTTCGGCGCGGCGGCCTGGGCGGGATCGAAGCCGCCGTCGGCGTCATCGGCCTTGTCGGGCACGAGGCCGGCAATGCGTGCGGGCAGCGCCTGCGACCATTCCGGCAGCGGGCGCAGCCCGCTTTGGCCGGCCAGCAGCCGGCGCCAGGACAGCTCGACACCGCAGCCAAGCGGCGACACCGCGCCCATTCCCGTCACGACGATACGACGCATGTCAGTCTCCAGCCGGCGCGACGGCCGGGTTCATGGCTTTGAGCGAGGTCAGCCGTTTACGCATGAGGCGGCTGGCGCGGGGACCGGCGATGATGACCGCATTGGTGAGCGTGATCGGCTGCATGTCGGCGGCATCGACCACGACCGGATTGAATGGACGACGATCGGAGCGGTTCGCGAGCAGGATGGCTTCGCCCTTCGGTGCGAGATGCTTGTTGCCCCACGCGAGCAGAGTTGCGACCACGGGGAAGAAGTCCCGGGCCTTGTCCGTCAGCACATATTCGTAGCGCGGCGGCCGTTCGTGATAGCGGCGGCGAACGAACATGCCGCTTTCGGTGAGATGGGCCAACCGCCGCGACAGGATGTTCGGCGCGATCCCGAGGCTTTGCGAAAACTCGTCGAACTTCGTTGCGCCCTGGAACGCATCTCGCAGGATCAAAATGCTCCACCATTCGCCGACCGTCTCCACGGCGCGGCCGACCGGACATTCCTGGATGGAGGGGGATTTGGGCTGCATGAGGGGAAGGTAGGGATGTAACTTGCAAAATGCAAGTCAGTGGGCGACTTCAGGAGGTTGGCAACGGCTTGCCACACGATGGCGAGAATCGTGACTACGAGTCTGAATGCGAGTTGGAGGACCGCACTCGCGCGCATCTTGCCCCGTCATTGCGAGCGCAGCGAAGCAATCCAGACTGTCGCCGCGGAGGGATTCTGGATTGCTTCGCTGCGCTCGCAATGACGATGTTGATGCGGTGCGCACACTGCTTCCCCACCGTCGTCCCGGCGAAGGCCGGGACCCATAACCACAGGGAGTAGTTTGGCGAACACTGGTAGTGAAGATGCCTTCGCGCGGTATGAACACCGCGCGAAGACCGACAGATCACGCGGTATGGGTCCCGGCCTTCGCCGGGACGACACTGAGGGTGTGGCTACCAGCAAGCGCTAAGGATGCAAGTAGCTAATGCGACCGTGCCAGACAGAACGCCACGACCTGCTCCAGCGCGCTCTTCATCGGCGAGGACGGGAACAGCGCCAGCGCGTCCACCGCCATGGCGCCGTAGTGCTGGGCGCGGCTGCGGGTGTCTTCGAGCGCACGATGCTTGTTCATCAACCCGATGGCGTGGTCGAGGTCGGTGTCGCCGATCTCGCCGCGCTCGAGCGCGCGGATCCAGAAGGCGCGCTCGGTGTCGTTGCCGCGGCGGAAGGCGAGCACGACGGGCAGCGTGATCTTGCCCTCGCGGAAATCGTCGCCGGTGTTCTTGCCGAGCTTGGCGCTCTTGCCGCCATAGTCGAGCACGTCGTCGACGAGCTGGAAAGCGATGCCGAGATTCATGCCGACCGAACGGCAGGCGGTCTGCTCCGCCTTCGGACGGTTGGCGATCACGGGCCCGACCTCGCAGGCGGCCGCGAACAGCTCGGCGGTCTTGCCGCGGATCACGGCGAGATATTCGTCCTCGGTGGTCGCGGTGTTCTTGGCGGCGGCAAGCTGCATCACCTCGCCCTCGGCGATGGTCGCTGCGGCCGCGGAGAGAATATCGAGCGCACGGAGCGAGCCGACCTCGACCATCATGCGGAAGGCCTGGCCGAGCAGGAAGTCGCCGACCAGCACGCTCGCCTCATTGCCCCAGAGCATGCGCGCCGACAGCTTGCCGCGGCGCATCTCGCTCTCGTCGACGACGTCGTCATGGAGGAGGGTCGCAGTATGCATGAACTCGACGCTGGCTGCGAGCTTGATATGGCCGTCGCCGGTGTAACCGGCGAGGTTGGCCATGGCCAGTGTCAGCATCGGGCGCAGGCGCTTACCCCCGGAGGAGATCAAATGGTTGGCGACCTCCGGGATCATGGTCACGTCCGAACCGGTCCGCGACAGGATCGTGGCGTTGACGCGCTCCATGTCACCGGCGACAAGGGCAACCAGCTCTTCGATCGACGCGCCGGGAGTTTCGAAAGGTACGATGACGGCCACGCCGGTCTCCAATATTTGCCCCGGAAGGGCTATTCTGATGGAAAGACAATAGAAACTGGACGGGGATGCGGCAAGGGCCGTGGAACCATTGACATTTGGCGCTTAATCCCCGTCAGGCAGGAGGCCTGTGTTTTGCGAGAACTGGTTCGGACCAACGATATGGTGCTGGTGTCGGCGATTGGCGCGCTGCTCGACGGCGCCAACATCCATCATCTGGTGCTGGACCAGAACATGAGCATCATCGAGGGCTCGCTCGGCATTTTGCCGCGGCGGATCCTGGTCCACGAGGACGACGCCATTGAGGCCCGGCAGCTTCTGACCGAGGCCGGCCTCAGCCACGAACTGCGCGGCGATGAGTGAAGCCCTGGCAGACCTCACCGAGGACGCCTTTCTCGGCGGGCAATTGCGGCTGAAGCAGAAGCGGTCCGGCCATCGCGCGGGGCACGACGCCATTCTGCTCGCGGCGGCGACGGAGGCGAGGGCGGGCGACCGCGTCGTCGATCTCGGCGCCGGCATTGGCACGGCCGGGCTTGCGTTAGCGCGGCGCGTTGCCGGGATCAGGCTCGGCCTGGTCGAGATCGATCCCGAGCTGGCGGAGCTTGCGCGCGCCAATGCGGCAGCGAATGCGATTGCCGCCGAGACGATCGTGCTCGACATCACCGCGGACGCGCAGGCCTTCGCGGCCGGCGGGCTCGCGCCCGACAGCGTCGACGTGGTGCTGATGAACCCGCCCTTCAACGATCCTGCTCGCCATCGCGGCTCGCCCGATCAGGCGCGCCAGATCGCGCATGTGGCGACGGATGAGACGCTGAATGCCTGGGTGCATGCGGCGCGGCGCATCCTCCGATCGCACGGCGCGCTGACATTGATTTGGCGCGCAGATGGGATCGCGGAGGTTTTGGCGGCACTGTCTCGCGGCTTCGGCAGTCTCGCGATTCTGCCGGTTCACGGTGAAGCCGGGCGGCCCGCGATCCGCGTGCTGGTTCGCGCGCTCAAGGGCGGGAGGGCCCCGGCACGATTGTTGCCGGGCCTCGTCCTCAACGAGGAGTCACGCGTGCCTAAAAAAGAGGTGGTGGATATTCTGGAGGGAAGGGCGGTTCTACCCCTGGTGGAACCGTGCTGAGCTATTGCGGAAGCGATTCCGACTGCTGCTCTTGCGGAGTCGTCAGGCGGATCGCCATGAACAGCGCACCGATCAGCAGCATCAGCAGATAGATTTTCATGGTGTTCTCCGCTGGCCCATTGCAGCCTCTCAACGGGGTTTCTGCAAAACACGTTCCGGGCCCTTCCAATGACAGTCGCGTGATAAGAAATGGTTAATCAGAGGTAACGGCATGGCCGAACAATTGAACGATCGTGAGAGTTCCGGCCTGGCCGACAAGCTCATGCAATATCTGCCGGCGCGCTTCCGTCCAGGCACGGCCGTGGTGCCGGTGGTGCGGCTGTCCGGTGTGATCGGCGCAGTGACGCCGCTGCGCCCGGGCATGACACTCGCGACCGTTTCGCGGGTGCTGGAGCGGGCGTTTTCGACGCGCAACGCCAAGGCGGTGGCGCTGGTGATCAATTCGCCCGGCGGCTCGCCGGTGCAGTCGCGCCAGATCTACCTGCGCATCAAGCAGCTCGCGGCGGAGAAGAAGCTGCCGGTGCTGGTGTTCGTCGAGGACGTCGCGGCCTCCGGCGGCTACATGATCGCCTGCGCCGGCGACGAGATCATCTGCGATCCGTCCTCGATCCTCGGTTCGATCGGCGTGGTCGGCGGCAGCTTTGGTTTCCAGGAGGCGATCAAGCGGCTCGGCATCGAGCGGCGTCTCTACACCGCCGGCGCGCACAAGGCGATGCTCGACCCGTTCCTTCCTGAAAACCCCGACGACGTCGCCAAGCTGAAGGCGCTCCAGCGCGAGATCCACCAGATCTTCATCGCGCTGGTGAAGGAGAGCCGCGGTGCGCGGTTGAAGGGCTCCGACGACACGCTGTTCACGGGCGAATACTGGGCCGGCGAGAGTTCGATCGCGCTGGGGCTCGCCGACAGCATCGGCGATCTCCGCTCAACTCTTCGTGCCCGCTATGGCGAGAAGGTTCTCACCCCCGTGATTGCCCAGCCGACCGGTCTGCTCTCCGGCCTTTTGGGCCGGAAATCGCCTGGCGCGGGGCAGCTTTCGGCCTTGGAATCAATGGCCGGCCTGCCGGACGACCTGATCTCGGCGGTCGAGACGCGCGCGATCTGGGCGAAATTCGGGTTCTAGACGGAGCCCTGCCGCGCCATTTGGCCCCAAGGAGACTTGAAGCCGTGCCAATTGCGGTGCGGCCCGGTCTGCGCAAGAATGCGCGTGGGGGCTGAGCATTGTGAACAAGGATCGACCGATGCCGCCGTTCGTCGCTTTCGCGGGCGTCCTGGGCGGGCTTGCCGTGGTCCGCTGGGCCTACAAGACCGCTGTCAGGATCAACCAGGAGCTGGAGGAGATGCGCCTCTCACGCGTCGCCGAGGCCGCCCATAGGGGGGCCGTCCAGACGCTGAAACAGGATCCGGTGACCGGAGCCTATCGGCCGGGTTAGCCGGCGTCTTTCTTCTGGGTTCGATGCTTCGCATCGCCCAGAATGACGCCATTCAACCCCTTCACCTTGATTCCCACCCCTGCCGTCGATACGGTCCCGCGCGATTCAACCCCCCGCGAGAGCCCGATCTGACGATGGACGCCTCCTTGCCCGCCCATATGCGCCCGGAACGCTCGTTCCAGGGTTTTATCCTCGCGCTCCAGCGGTTCTGGGCCGAGCAGGGCTGCGTGATCCTGCAGCCCTACGACATGGAAATGGGTGCGGGTACCTTCCATCCGGCGACCACGCTGCGCGCGCTTGGGCCAAAGCCGTGGAATGCGGCCTATGTGCAGCCTTCGCGCCGCCCCAAGGACGGTCGCTACGGCGAGAATCCGAACCGGCTGCAGCACTACTACCAGTTCCAGGTGATCATGAAGCCGTCGCCGCCGAACCTTCAGGAGCTGTACCTGAAGTCGCTCGCCGCGATCGGGATCGATTCCGCCGTGCACGACATTCGCTTCGTCGAGGACGATTGGGAGAGCCCGACGCTGGGCGCCTGGGGCCTCGGCTGGGAGTGCTGGTGCGACGGCATGGAAGTCAGCCAGTTCACCTATTTCCAGCAGGTCGCGGGTGTCGAATGCGCGCCGGTCGCGGGCGAGCTCACCTACGGGCTTGAGCGGCTCGCGATGTACGTGCAGGGCGTCGATCGGGTCTACGACCTCAACTTCAACGGCCGCGACGGTGATGCCAAGGTCACCTATGGCGACGTCTTCCTGCAGGCCGAGCGGGAATATTCGAAGCACAATTTCGAAGTGGCCGACACCGCGATGCTGTTCGAGCAATTCAAGATGGCGGAAGCCGCTTGCCGGAAATATCTCGAGGCCGGCTGGAAAGATAGTAAGCGCGAGGCGCATCTGATGTCGCTGCCGGCCTATGACCAGTGCATCAAGGCGAGCCACGTGTTCAACCTGCTCGACGCGCGCGGCGTGATCTCGGTGACGGAGCGGCAGAGCTACATTCTTCGCGTGCGCGAATTGGCAAAGGCTTGCGGCGAGGCCTGGATACATACTGAAGCGGGCGGAGCGGCCTGATGCCTGATTTGTTGCTTGAACTGTTCTCCGAAGAAATCCCCGCGCGCATGCAGGCCAAGGCGGCCGACGATCTGCGCCGCATGGTCACCGACAAGCTCGTCGCCGAAGGTCTCGTCTACGAAGGCGCGAAGGCGTTCGCGACGCCGCGCCGGCTCGCACTCACCGTGCACGGCATCCCTGCGCGCCAGCCTGATCTGAAGACCGAACGCCGCGGACCGAAGATCGGTGCGGCCGACGCGGCCGTGCAGGGTTTTCTGAAAGCGACAGGTTTGACGTCGCTGGATGAGGCCAAGATCCAGCGCGACCCGAAGGGCGACTTCTACATCGCGCTGATCGAGAAACCCGGCCGCGATGCCATCGACGTGCTCGCGGAAATTATCTCGACCGTCGTTATGTCCTTCCCGTGGCCTAAATCGATGCGTTGGGGCTCCGTGGAACAGAACAAGGAAGTGGCCTTCTTAGTCACCGAGAGCGGAGATAGGATTGTCACGGAATCGGGGGATCAAATAGTCGTCGATACCTGGCTGCGGTGGGTTAGGCCGTTGCATTCAATCGTTGCGACATTTGGCCTTGAGACAGAGGAGCCCGAGATCGTTCCGTTTACAGTTGGTGGGGTGCGCGCTGGCAATGTGACGCGCGGTCATCGTTTTCTGGCCCCGGAGCCAATTCAAGTCCGTCGCTTCGAAGACTATGAAGCCAAGCTGAAAGCTGCGAAGGTTATTCTTGATCCGCAGACGCGCAAGGACATTATCCTCGCGGACGCCAAAGAGTTGACGTTCGCGCAGGGACTTGAACTGGTCGAGGATCAAGTGCTGCTTGACGAGGTTTCGGGTCTGGTCGAATGGCCAGTCGTAATGATGGGCTCGTTCGAGAAGGAATATCTCGAGATTCCGGACGAGGTGATCCGCGCCACCATCCGCAACAACCAGAAGTGTTTTGTGGTCAAGGATCCCAAGACAGATAAGCTAACCAACAAGTTCGTTCTGACTGCGAATATCGAGGCGGCCGACGGCGGCAAGGTTATCGTCGCCGGTAACGAACGCGTCATCCGCCCGCGCTTGTCGGACGCAAAATTCTTCTACGAGGCGGACCGGAAAACCAAGCTTCAGGATCGGCTGGGGAAATTTGACGACATCGTCTTCCACGAGCAGCTGGGCACGCAGGCTGCGCGCATCGAGCGCATCAAAGATCTTTCCAGTGTGATTGCTGGCCTCTTATGGCAGCAGCGTGACGCTTTCTTTGGAGAGCGATTCCTCGGTGCGGACGGCTTACGCACAGAAGAGGACTACATCCGCTTGGTTCAGCGAGCTGCCATTCTTGCAAAAGCCGATCTGCTTACAGAGGTGGTCGGCGAATTTCCCGAACTGCAAGGGCTCATGGGAAAATACTACGCTCGATCGCAGGGCGAACACCCGTTGGTCGCTGCTGCATGCGAAGAGCACTACAAGCCGCAGGGGCCAAGTGATCGCGTCCCAACCGATCCCGTAAGTGTCGCGGTCGCACTGGCAGACAAACTCGATACGCTTGTGGGCTTCTGGGCGATTGGCGAAAAACCAACAGGTAGCAAGGACCCATATGCGTTGCGACGCGCGGCGCTTGGTGTAATACGCATCATCTCGGAAAATTCAATTCGTCTGCCTTTTGTAGCCTTCTTATTTGGGGTTATCGGCGCGATGCTTGATCGAGTCTCGCCGTTCAACGGTGATGAAGGTGATTTCGATAAGTTGCTTGCATCGATAGCTACGACAGAACTCTCTGACGAGATCAGATCTCGTGTTGAAGTGCTCCCAACCATCAATGAAAAATATCGAAGTGCCCGAGCAATGAAGGAGTACTTCAGCTTTATTCACTTCATGGCGGAGCGCCTGAAATTTTATCTCCGAGATAGGGGCGCGCGGCACGACCTGGTTGATGCAGTGTTTACCTTTGGAGGACTCTACGGCGACGACTTCTTGATGGTGATCCGGCGCATCGATGCACTTGCATTTTTCTTGTCAACCGACGACGGCAAGAACATGCTGGCTGCTACGAAACGGGCGAGTAACCTCCTCGCGATTGAAGAGAAAAAGGATAAAAGAAGCTACGGGGGGCACCCGTCTCCAGAGCTGTTCCGGACTGCTTTTGAGATGGATGTTGCGCGCGTAATCGAACTCACCAAGCGAGAATCGGCTGCGGCCGTTGAGCGAGGTGACTTTGAAGCGGCGATGGTGCCTATCGCCAAGTTGCGCGGTTCGGTCGACGCTTTTTTTGCTAATGTTATGGTCAACGATGACAATCCCAAAGTCCGCGAGAACCGCCTGAAATTGCTCAACGAGATCCGCAGCGCCACGCGTGCGGTGGCGGATTTCTCGAAGATCCAGGATTGATCTCGCGCCCCGGACGCAGCGCAGCGCTTCTTGGCGGTGCGCTGCAGAGCCGGGGCCCATGCAGCCGCAAAAGATTCTGGGTCCCGCTCCGCGCCGCAACGGGACGCGCTGCGTCGCGTCCGGGACACGAGAGCACCCGCACACCAAGCACAAAAAGCCCCGCCCGGCGGGGGGAGGACCGGGCGGGGCCTGATGTCCGACTCTACTGCTCGCGTCAGCCTGATTGATGTGACGCGCCGGACACCTAGTCGATCCCTGAAGACGCTAGTCCATCACCTCGACGATGCGCCGCGAGCGCGGCTCGACCAGCACAGTCTCGCCGTTCACGACGGTGTAGCGATAGGTGGTGGCGCCGAAACGCTGCGGCACGTCATAATAGGTGACGCCGCTTTCAGGTAAGGTGGCACCGACCACCACGCGATCCGGGATGCGGAAAGCCGGCACGCGTTGTTCGACGACATAGTCGCGGAACGCCGGCCGCTGCTCGACGGCAATGGTCGGGCCGCTGTCGACGACGACGGGCGCGCGTCCCACTGTGACGCCGCTTTGCGCCTGCGCCGCAAGGGGCGAGCCGATCGCGGCCGCGAGCGCTGCAAGAGCAAGAATCCTGTTCCGCATGGGCAACTCCTTCGAGAAGGTTTTCGGGAAGCGCCAATGGCGCGACCGGTTGCCAATGCATGCGTCTTCACGATGTTCCGGAAAACGGCCGCCGCATTCGCGGCATTTTCGGGCAGTTTTCGCGAAGCCGGGAACTCGCGCGGGCCCAGTGCGTCTCTACCCGCGGAACCCAGTCCGCTATGATCCCGCCGCGATTCGCCCCCACCCACGGAAAGAAAATTCATGCACATCACCGTCGCCCATATCTCGCCGATCCTGTCGCTGCTTGCGGGTGTGCTCATCCTGATCATGCCGCGCCTCCTGAACCTGATCGTCGCGATTTTTCTCATCATAAATGGTGCGATCGGGCTCGGATTGTTGAAGTGGCTCCATCTCTAGGCCTTCATTCTACGGAACTCTTCGACTTGCGCGGACCTGCCCAAAGTGGTGTAAGGCCCGCAATTACCCATTCCTCTCGCAGGTTGTGTGCAAGCTATGGCCAAAGCCGCCTCGAAAACTCCAGCGAAAATGCCAGCGAAATCAAAGTCCTCCGCCAAGGCGAAAGCCGCGCCGGCGGCCCGCAAGGCACTTGCCAAGCGCGCCCCGAAGCCCGTGGCCAAGGCCGCTGTGAAGCCGGTCGTCAAGGCTGCTGCCAAGCCGGCTGTGAAGCCTGCCGCCAAGTCGATTTCCAAGGCTGTTGCTAAGGCACCGACCAAACCGGTTGCGCCGAAGGTTGCCGTGAAGCCGGCACCGAGCAAGGCTGCTTCAAGCAAGGCCGCGCCTGTTGCGGCCAAGGCCGGCAAGTGGGTGTTCACGTTCGGCGACGGCAAGGCCGAGGGCAAAGCGGAGATGCGCGACCTGCTCGGCGGCAAGGGCGCCAACCTCGCCGAGATGGCCAATCTCGGGCTGCCGGTGCCTCCTGGCTTCACCATCCCGACCTCGGTCTGCACCTACTTCTACGCGCACGACAAATCCTATCCGAAAGAATTGAAGTCGCAGGTTGAGAAGGCGCTCGACCATGTCGGCAAGTTGACCGGCAAGATCTTCGGCGATTCCAGGAACCCGCTGCTCGTCTCCGTACGTTCCGGCGGCCGCGCCTCGATGCCGGGCATGATGGACACGGTGCTCAATCTCGGCCTCAACGACGAGACCGTGGAAGCGCTGTCGGAACTGTCGGGCGATCGCCGCTTCGCCTATGACAGCTATCGCCGCTTCATCACCATGTATTCGGACGTGGTGCTCGGCTTCGAGCATCATCATTTCGAGGAAATCCTCGACACCTTCAAGGACAGCCAGGGCTACACGCTCGACACGGATCTCACCGCCGACGACTGGGTCGATCTGGTCGGCAAGTACAAGGACGCAGTCGCGCGCGAAACCGGCAAGGATTTTCCGCAGGATCCGCACGACCAGCTCTGGGGCGCGATTGGCGCGGTGTTTTCATCCTGGATGAACGCCCGCGCGGTGACCTATCGCAGGCTGCACGACATTCCGGAATCCTGGGGCACCGCGGTCAACGTGCAGGCCATGGTGTTCGGCAACATGGGCGAGACCTCGGCGACCGGCGTTGCCTTCACGCGCAATCCTTCGACCGGCGAGAGCAAGCTCTACGGCGAGTTCCTGATCAACGCGCAAGGCGAGGACGTGGTGGCGGGCATCCGCACGCCGCAGGACATCACCGAGGAAGCGCGCAAGGACTCGGGCTCCGACAAGGCGTCGATGGAATCGGCGATGCCGGAGGCCTTCAAGGAGCTGACCCGGATCTACACGCTACTCGAGAAGCACTACCGCGACATGCAGGACATGGAGTTCACGGTCGAGCAGGGCAAGCTCTGGATGCTCCAGACCCGCGGCGGCAAGCGCACCGCGAAAGCGGCGCTGCGCATCGCGGTCGAGCTCGCCAATGAAGGCCTGATCACCAAGAAGGAAGCGGTGACGCGGATCGACCCCGCCTCGCTCGACCAGCTGCTGCATCCGACCATCGACCCCAATGCCAAGCGCGACGTGATCGCGACCGGCCTGCCGGCCTCGCCGGGTGCGGCCTCCGGCGAGATCGTGTTCTCCTCGGACGAGGCGGCCAAGCTTCAGGCCGACGGCCGCAAGGTGATTCTGGTCCGGATCGAGACCAGCCCCGAGGACATCCACGGCATGCACGCCGCCGAAGGCATCTTGACCACCCGCGGCGGCATGACCTCGCATGCTGCGGTGGTCGCGCGTGGCATGGGCAAGCCCTGCGTCTCCGGCTGCGGCACCATCCGCGTCGATTACGGCCGCGGCACCATGAGCATCGGCTCGCGCACCTTCAAGACCGGCGACGTCATCACCATTGACGGCTCGCTCGGCCAGGTGCTCGCCGGCCGCATGCCGATGATCGAGCCCGAGCTGTCCGGCGAGTTCGGCACGCTGATGAAATGGGCCGACCAAGTCCGCAAGATCGGCGTGCGCGTCAACGCTGACACGCCGGAGGACGCGCACACTGCGATCAAGTTCGGCGCGGAAGGCATCGGCCTGTGCCGTACCGAGCACATGTTCTTCGAGGAGACGCGCATCCGCACGGTGCGCGAGATGATCCTCTCCGAGGACGAGCAGTCGCGCCGCGCTGCGCTGGCAAAGCTGCTCCCGATGCAGCGCGCCGACTTCGTCGAGCTGTTCGAGATCATGAAGGGCCTCCCCGTCACGATCCGCTTGCTTGATCCGCCGCTGCACGAGTTCCTGCCGCACACCCATGCCGAGGTCGAGGAAGTGGCGCGCGCCATGAACACCGACCCGCGGCGCCTGGCCGACCGCGCGCGCGAGCTGTCGGAGTTCAATCCGATGCTCGGCTTCCGCGGCTGCCGTATCGCGATCGCCTATCCCGAGATCGCCGAGATGCAGGCGCGTGCGATCTTCGAAGCGGCGGTCGAGGCCGAGAAGCGCACCGGCAAGGCCGTCGGCCTCGAGGTGATGGTGCCGCTGATCGCCACCAAGATGGAGCTCGACCTCGTCAAGGCGCGCATCGATTCCACCGCGAAGGCGGTGATGCGCGACACCAACACCAAGCTGACCTATCAGGTCGGCACCATGATCGAGCTGCCGCGCGCCTGCCTGCTCGCGGCCGAGATCGCGGAGAGCGCCGAGTTCTTCTCGTTCGGCACCAACGATCTCACGCAGACGACCTACGGCATCAGCCGTGACGATGCCGCGAGCTTCCTCGGCACCTACGTGTCCAAGGGCATCCTGCCGATCGATCCCTTCGTCGCGCTCGACCAGGAAGGCGTCGGCGAGCTCGTCAAGATCGGCGTCGCACGGGGCCGCAAGACGCGCGCCTCGCTCAAGGTCGGCATCTGCGGCGAGCACGGCGGCGATCCTGCCTCCGTCGCCTTCTGCCACGCGATCGGCCTCGACTACGTCTCCTGCTCGCCCTACCGTGTCCCGATCGCCCGCCTCGCCGCCGCGCAAGCCGCGCTTGGCAAAGCGGTTGCAAGCCAGGCGTAAGCGGAGCGGCGAGTTGAAATGTTGAGAGCGAAAGAGGCGGGGCAAACCCCGCCTCTTTCATTTCACGCACCGCTCTTTCCACGCCGTCATTGCGAGCGCAGCGAAGCAATCCAGAATCTTACCCCGGCGGCAGTCTGGATTGCTTCGCTGCGCTCGCAATGACGCGTTTGCAACACCGGGAACCCATCGCGCGTCCCGTAATGACACGTGCGCGCAAGAGTTCCTTCACCATTCGCGTTGACCAATTGTTTACCCCGTCGCGTGAGGGCGCATTTACCAAGGTGCATCATCACTCCGTGAAAACACCTGCGATTGCTTGCGTGTGCCGCATGCGCAACGCCGATTAACGCCCCGGCAACCTAAATTAGATACTCACGATAAAGATCGAATTGCACGGATGTACTGCGGCTCGATTTTTCTAGCGTAAGCGTAGCGTGAGCGTATCGATGTTTTTGTTGCGTACCCATCCGAAGGGCGCGCGGTTCGCGTCCTTCGGCATCGGTCTCTGCATCTTCGCATTGATGCCGAGAGAGACCGGCTATCAGGACATTGCCTCGCTGCTGGCGCGGCAACCCGGCGTCGCGGAGCGTTGGCAGAAGCAGGTGTTCTCTGCTGCGTCCTCCATACAGCTCGCCACCTACAGTTTTTCCCGGCCGATCGGCACTTCGGCTCCGCAGAGCGCGATGGTTCGCCTCGCGAGCCTCGATGGCCGCGACGTCACCGGCGCGATCAGCCGCAATCCGGCGCTGCAGGCGCCGCCGCGCTACCAGGCCGCCGATTTTCCCAAGGTCGATCGCTCTATGAAGGGTGATCGGCTCGCAACGGTCACACCAACGCAGGCTCCCGAAGCGGGCGCGCCGACGGCAGCGCCGACGCAGGAAGATCCCGCGACGTCGAACAGCTCGGTGTTCGGCGCCAAGACGGTCGCGCTGCCACCGGCGATGTCGCCGGAGTCCGCGGCCGCGCTCGATCCCGAACTTGCGGAAGCGCTGCGCGCACCGCCGCTGCCGCAATACACCAATGCGCCACAAGCCAGCGACGCTGCGCGTTCGCTCGCGCTCCAACCGCTCGAAGCCCTGAAGCAGGCCACCATTCCGGCCGCACCGCCGCGCGATCCGTTCCGCGTCAAGACCTCGAACCTGTTCTTCGGCAGTTCCTCGCTTGGTGGCAATGTCGAGAGCATCGAGAGCTGGCAACCGGGTGCGGAGCCGCTGATCGTGATGCCCGACCCCGAAATGAAGGTGACGGCCTCGCTGTCGCCGCCGTCGGAGGATATTGCGAAGGATATCGAAAGCGGCGAGAGCGTCGCGCCGAAGGGTGAGGTCAACGTCGACAATCAGCGCGCCAGATCGCCGGCGGAACGGCTCGCGCTCGACGACAAGTCGCGCGCGAAGTCCGAAAAATGCCTTGCAGAGGCCGTCTATTTCGAGTCCCGCGGCGAGGCCGTGCGCGGTCAGATGGCGGTTGCGCAGGTGGTGATGAACCGCGTGTTCTCCGGCAAATATCCGGACACGGTGTGCGGCGCCGTCTATCAGAACAAGCACCGGCATCTCGCCTGCCAGTTCACCTTTGCCTGCGACAACAATGCCGACGTGATCCGCGAGCCCGAGATGTGGGAGCGTGCGAAAAAGATCTCGAAGGCCATGCTCGACGGCCAGATCTGGCTGCCCGAGGTCGGCAAGTCCACGCACTACCACGCCTATTGGGTGCGCCCGTCCTGGGTCGCCGAGATGAAGAAGATGTACAAGACCGGCGTCCACACCTTCTATCGCCCACGCGCCTGGGGCGACGGCAGCGAGGAGCCGAGCTGGGGCACCCCGGCGCAGACCGCCGCGCTGTCCGCCGAACTCACCCAGGAAGCCAAGAGCTCCGCCGAGATGGGCGCGACCGAGCGGCGGTAGGCGTTCTTTACCTCGCCCCGCTTGCGGGGAGAGGTCAGATTGCATCGAAGATGCAATCTGGGTGAGGGGGACTCTCCACGAGTCCAACTCTCACCTTCCCTGTGGAGGCTCCCCCTCACCCCAACCCTCTCCCTGCAAGCGGGGCGAGGGAGAAGACCCGCCTCACGCCTCGATATCCAGCGCGCAGTCGAAATTCGGTGCCGAATGCGTCAGCGCGCCGGCTGAAGCGTAGTCGACGCCGGTCGCCGCGATGGCTGCGATCGAGTCCAGGGTGACGCCGCCGGATGCCTCCAGCTTGAGGCGTCCCTCGTTGATCCCAACGGCTTCGCGCAGCGTCGCAATGTCCATGTTGTCGAGCAGCACGGCGTCGGCAAGGCCGGTGTCGAGCACCTCGCGCAACTGCGTCAGCGTGTCGACCTCGATCTCGATCTTGACGAGATGGCCGGCATGGGCGCGGGCGCGCTCCAGCACGGGGCGGATACCGCCGGCGACCGCGACGTGGTTGTCCTTGATCAGAATCGCGTCGTCGAGCCCGAAGCGGTGATTGAAGCCGCCGCCGCAACGTACCGCGTATTTCTCCAACGGCCGCAGTCCCGGCGTGGTTTTTCGCGTGCAACAGATCCGCATCCGGCTGCCCTCGGTGCGCGCAACATAGTCCGCCGTGAGCGTCGCGACGCCCGACAGGCGGCCGACGAAATTCAGCGCGGTCCGCTCCGCCGTGAGGATGGCGCGTGCCGGCCCCGAGATCGTCAGCACCTGCTGCCCGCGGGCGATGCGCGCGGCGTCGCGAACATGTGCCCGTATCTCGATGTCCGGCGAAAGCTTTTGCAGAGTGGCGAGCGCCAGCGGCAAGCCGGCGATCACCCCGGATTGCCGTGCGACCAGGATCGCTTGCGCCTTCGTTGCCTCGGGAATCGTCGCAAGCGAGGTGATGTCGCCGGCGCGGCCGAGATCCTCATCGAGCGCGCGGTGCACAGCCTCGTCGAGCGCGAGCGGGGAAAGGAAGGCGTCGGGATAGAGCACAGAGATCGGGGTGATCATGGCAGACTCCGTCAGGCGATCATGGGTTGCGTGGTGCGTGGTGTCGGGCGTTCGGTCAGGCCATCTGCGATCTCGCGCACTGCTGCGAGCGTCGTCATCGTGCGTTGCGCGAGCGCGGGAACGTCCGCGGAATGGTCGGAGCGGAAATGCGCACCGCGGCTCTCGCGCCGGTTCCAGGCCGACGCGGCCACGAGCAGGGCTGCCGTTGCCATGTTGCGCACCGCAATGCTCGTGGCCTCGCGTTCGAGCGCGGCGAAGCCGCGAACTGCTTCCGTAAGCCCGTCACCATCGCGGATCACGCCGACATGCGTGCTCATCAGCATCCGCAGCCGCTTCACGGCCGCGGCATCCGGCGCGCCGTCCCGCGGCGTCGCCACGTCCGCAAGGCGGGCGGGCGAGGGAATGGCGCGGCCGGCGATGTCGTCGGCGATGCGCGCGGCGTAGACCACGGCCTCCAGCAGCGAATTCGACGCAAGCCGGTTCGCGCCATGCGCGCCGGTGGACGACACTTCGCCGCCGGCCCACAGTCCGTCGATCGAGCTGCGGCCGCGATCGTCCACCGCGATGCCGCCCATGTGGTAGTGCGACGCCGGTGCGATCGGGATGACCTGCGTGGCGGGATCGATGCCAGCGGCGATGCAGCTCGCATGAACGGTCGGGAATTTGTCGACAAAGCGTGCGCCGAGCGCCTGCCGCGCATCGAGGAAGGCGCCGCGCCCGGCCGAGATCTCCGCGAACACGCCGCGGGCCACGATGTCGCGCGGTGCAAGCTCGGCGAGCGGATGACGCGCCGCCATGAAACGCTCGCCACGGCCGTTGATCAGTGTCGCGCCTTCGCCGCGCAACGCTTCCGTGGCGAGCGGCGCGGGATCGCGGCCGACCATGATGGCGGTCGGGTGAAACTGCACGAACTCGGGATCTGCAATGACCGCGCCCGCGCGTGCGGCAATCGCGAGGCCGGATCCGCTGGCCTCGCGCGGATTGGTGGTGACGGCATAGAGATGGCCGATGCCGCCCGTGGCCAGCACCACGGTGCGCGCGGCGATGAGGACCGGGCGTGCTGCCGCGTCGCCAGCTTCGCGCAACTGAAGACCGGTGACGGCGCCGTCCTCGGTCAACAGCGCCTCGGCGACGAAACCTTCGATCAGTCGGATCGACGGCGTGCGCCGCACGGCGTCGCTCAGCGCCGCGATGATGGCTGCGCCCGCGCCGTCGCCGCGCACATGCACGATGCGCCGCGCCGAGTGTGCGGCTTCGCGCCCGACTGCGAGCCTGCCTTCGAGATCGCGGTCGAACGGCACGCCGTAGGCGAGAAGATCGTGAATCCGCGGTGCTGCCTCGCGCGCGATTTCCAATGCGACCGCCTGATCGACGATGCCGCCGCCAACGGCAACCGTGTCCGCGGCGTGCGCTTCCGGCGTATCGCCTTCACCCACGGCCGCGGCGATACCGCCTTGCGCCCATGCGGACGACGCGCCCTGTCCGAGCGGCGCAGCCGAGATCAATGTCACGGGCCGCGGCGCGAGCTTGAGCGCGCAGAACAATCCGGCAAGGCCGCCGCCGACGATGATGACGTCGTCGGAGCGGGTGAGCGTGTTGATGTTGTTTGTCATGGCTTTATCTCAATTCTTTAAATTGATCATCCGTTCAACCGAGCGCCTTGCGCGGTCCGCAAGTGCGGGATCGATCGTCACTTCCTCGCGAAGCGTCAGCAGGCTCTCCAGAATGTTGGCGAGTGTGATGCGCTTCATGTGCGGGCAGATATTGCAGGGACGCAGCATCTCGACATCGGGCAGCTCGGCGCGGACATTGTCGGCCATCGAGCATTCCGTGATCATCACCAGCCGACGCGGCCGCCGCTCGCGCACCCAGTTGATCATGTGCGCGGTCGAGCCGGTGAAGTCGGCCTCGGCCAGCACGTCCGGTGGGCATTCGGGATGGGCGATGATCTGTACGGAGGGATCGGCCTCGCGATAGCTGCGCAGCTCGGCGCCAGTGAAACGCTCGTGCACCTCGCAGGCGCCCTTCCAGGCGATGATCTTCACGTCGGTCTTCGAGGCCACGTAGGTGGCGAGATAGCGGTCGGGCAGGAAGATCACGCTGGGCGCTCTGAGGCTCTCGACCACCTGCACCGCGTTCGACGAGGTGCAGCAGATGTCGACCTCGGCCTTCACCTCCGCGGAGGTGTTGACATAGGCAACGACAGGCACGCCGGGAAATCTGTCGCGGAGCAGGCGGACGTCGGCGCCGGTGATGCTGGCAGCGAGCGAGCAGCCGGCGCGCGTATCAGGAATCAGCACCGTCTTGTCTGGATTGAGCAGTTTCGACGTTTCCGCCATGAAGTGCACGCCGCACTGGACGATGATGCCGGCCTTCACCCTGGTGGCTTCGACCGCGAGCTGGAGCGAATCACCGCCGATATCGGCGACGCAGTGGAAGATCTCCGGCGCCTGGTAATTGTGCGCGAGGATCACCGCGCCCCGGGCCTGCTTCAGCTCGTTGATCGCCTTGATCGTCGGGGCCATCAGCGGCCATTCGATCGGCGGGATGACGTGTTTCACGCGCTCGTAAAGCGGTGCGGTGGCTCGCTCGACCTCCGGCGTCCATTCCAGCGAAGGCATCGGCAGCGGAGGTCCGCTTCGCGCCTGCTCGGTCCGTACCGGGGGGATGAGCTGGCTTTGGGGCCGGCTGGCAAAGTCGTCGGGGCCGTAAATTCCAGTTAGCGGCATCGAAGCCTCCGTGCACGTCACTTATACCCAATATGAGCATATATCGGGCCTGAGAAATCCGGCCGACAGGCCGGGATCCATTTAATATGCTCGATATGAGCAAATAACAAATAGCACGTCGTGTTTGGAGCCGCCAGATCTCGCCGCACACATTTGCGTCAAGTCCGGCCCCTCGGCGCGTCGGCTGAGGCCGTGAGGAAATGCAATGCTGCCGCGCCAGCTCTTCGTGGAATGCAATCGCTTTTGGCTTGGGGTTTTCATGCAGATGCATTAAACGAGCTGGCTCGCGGCTGCCATTTGCGAATCCGCGACGACGCACGAGGAACAGCATGTCGACACAGATGGGCGAGTTCGGTTCGGTCTCCCGTTCCTCCTCCTGGCGCACGCCGGCGATCATCATTCTCTGCGGCTGCGCGATCGGGATGCTCGGCTTCGGCCCGCGCTCGGCGCTCGGCTTCTTCGTGCAGCCGATGAGTCGTGAATATGCCTGGGGCCGCGACGTGTTCGGCCTCGCGATCGCGTTTCAGAATTTGCTGTGGGGACTGGGCCAGCCGGTCGCCGGCGCGGTCGCCGATCGCTTCGGCCTGTTCCGGGTGATGTGCGTCGGCGCTCTGCTCTATGCCGGCGGCTTGCTCCTGATGCGCTATTCCTCGACGCCGTTGTCGCTCAACATCGGCGCTGGCGTCATGGTCGGCTTCGGTCTCGCCGGCTGCTCGTTCAATCTGGTGCTGTCGGCCTTTACCAAGCTCTTGCCGGCCGAGAAGCGCGGCCTTGCACTCGGCGCCGGCACTGCGGCGGGATCGTTCGGGCAGTTCCTGTTCGCACCCATCGGTGTGGCCCTGATCGACAATTTCGGCTGGCAGCAGGCGCTCACCGTGTTCGGCTTCCTGATGCTGTTGATCATCCCGCTGGCGCTGGCGCTCTCGACGCCGCCGGTCGCAAGCACCGCAAACGCGGCGCCTGCGGACCAGCAGACCTTCACCAAAGCGCTCGCGGAAGCCTTCGGCCATCGCTCCTACGTGCTGCTTGTGCTCGGCTTCTTCACCTGCGGCTTCCAGCTTGCCTTCATCACGGTGCATCTGCCGGCCTTCCTGGTCGATAACGGCATCTCCACGCAAATCGGTGGCTGGGTGATCGCGGCGATCGGACTGTTCAACATCATGGGATCGCTGAGCGTCGGTTATCTCCAGAACTCACTGCCCAAGCGCTACATCCTCTCGACCATCTATTTCACCCGCGCGCTTGCGACGCTTGCCTTCATCTCGTTCCCGATCACGCCGTTCTCGGCGATTGCGTTCGGCGCGGTCTCCGGCCTGACCTGGCTGTCGACCGTGCCGCCGACCTCGGCGCTGGTCGCGATCATGTTCGGCACGCGCTGGTTCGCCACCCTCTATGGCTTCGCCTTCGTCAGCCATCAGGTCGGCGGCTTCCTCGGCGTCTGGCTCGGCGGCATCGTGTTCGAGCGGTTCGGTTCCTACACGCCGATCTGGTGGCTCTCGATCCTGTTCGGCGTGCTCTCGGCGCTGATCAATCTTCCGATCGTGGAGAAACCGGTCCAGCGGGCGGTTGCGCAGCCTGCCTGATCGGCTAAACATCCCCTGAAACAAGTCAGGGAGTTTTGCTGTGGCGACGTTCAAGGCGATCCGGATCGACAAGGCGGACAAGGGCACCACCGCGCAGCTCACGCAGTTCGACGAAGCCGAGCTGATGGAGGGCGACGTCACCGTCCGCCTGGAATGGTCGACGTTGAACTACAAGGACGGCCTCGCGCTCACCGGCAAGGCGCCGGTAGTGCGCCGTTTCCCGATGATTGCCGGCATCGATTTCGCCGGCACGGTTGAGCAGTCCTCGCATCCGCAATGGAAGGCGGGCGACAAGGTCGTCTGCACCGGCTGGGGCATGGGCGAGACCCATCTCGGCGCCTATGCCGAGAAGGCGCGGGTGAAAGGCGAGTGGCTGGTCGCGCTTCCGCAGGGCCTGTCGGCGCGCGACGCCATGGCGATCGGCACCGCCGGCTTCACCGCGATGCTGTCCGTGCTGGCGCTGGAGAAGCATGGAGTGTCGCCGAACAGCGGTCCGGTGGTGGTGACGGGCGCGGCGGGCGGCGTCGGCTCGGTTGCGACCGCCGTGCTGTCGAAGCTCGGCTATCATGTCATCGCGTCCACCGGCCGTTCGTCCGAAGCGGACTACCTGAAAGAGATCGGCGCGACCGAGGTGATCGACCGCAACGAATTGTCGGCGGCCGCCAAGCCCATCGCCAAGGAGCGCTGGGCGGGTGGCGTCGACAGCGTCGGCTCGACCACGCTCGCAAACCTGCTGTCGATGACGAAGTACGGCGGCGCGATCGCGGCCTGCGGCTTGGCGGCCGGCATGGACCTGCCGTCTTCCGTCGCACCCTTCATTTTGCGCGGGGTGTGCCTTCTCGGCATCGATTCCGTGATGTGTCCGATCGAGCCGCGGAAAGCCGCCTGGCAACGCTTGGCGTCCGATCTGGATCGGTCAAAACTAGCTGAAATCACTCACGAAATTCCGCTTTCCGACGTTCCGGAGTGGGGCGCAAAAATCCTGGCCGGCCAGGTCCGCGGTCGCACCGTTGTAAAAATTGTCTAACGGCGTTCAGACTTTACCAACCATGCTGCTTCAATGTCGCCATGGTTAGTATGGTAAGCAGCGGGTAAAGAGATAAGGCATAGCCCGCTGCGGGGTTGGTTCGGAGTTGAGCATGCTTGCGCGTATTGTGTTGGGGGCGGTCACGGCGGTAGCGACGCTTGCGCCGGCCATTGCTGGAAGCATGAACGCCGATGAGGCGCGCCGCTTCGTCGCCGGGAAGGTGTTTGCTTTCACCTGTTTTGACGGCACCCGCGGCGCTGGCCGCATCATGGACGACCTCGGCGCCGCCGGGGCCGTGCAGTTCTCGGGTGCAGGTCCGGTGAAACATCTCCGCCTGCCGGGCAACACGCTTCAGATCCGCGGCCAGAACGTCTGCGCCTCCATCAAGGGCATTCCGTTCGAGCCCTGTTTCAACCTTGAAAAGACCGACGATCGCAGTTTCCGCGGATCGGTATCGGGGATGGGCTTCGCCTATTGCGACTTCCATCACCAGGGCGGCAACCAGATGCTGATGGCGCGCGCCGTGGCGCGGCCACGCTCGCTGCGCACTTCGGAACACACGGGTTCGGTCGGCACGCCCAACACCGAAGTCGCCGCGCGTGTCGAGACCCCGCGTGTCGAGAGTAGCCGGCTCGAGCCGGTGAAGCCGCAAGCCAAATCGGAGCCCGCCAGGGACGACGCTCCACTGGAGCTTCGTCGCTCCACCCAGTGAGTTGGGTCGCGGGACAGCCCGCGCACTTTGTCGTTGAGAGCTGCCGTCAAACACGAAGCCGCCGCGCCGTAGTCATACGGACGGCGGCTTTCATGCGTTGGTAGCTGTTCGCACCCCAGTTTGCGTACGGCCGGGGGCGCGGCCCGATAAAAGGGTTCAACGATGTCGCTGTACTTCTTCCGTATCAGCACGGGCCGCTATTCCGGTGCTGCCGACCAGCCGTATGAGTTCGAGGATCGCGCTGCGGCCTGGACCGAGATGACCGAAGTCTGTGCCAATTTGCTCGGCGGCATCTCGCGCGGCCTGAAACAGGACGCCGAATGGCGCATGGAGCTGCTCGACGAGAACAAGGAGCCGGTGTTCCGGATCAGCCTGATCGGCGAGAGCCAGAAGGCCCTTGGTCGTACTGGTTAGAAATCGGGCATCCTACCGCCGCGTGTGGTTAACCTGTTAAGCGCGCGGACCGTGCCATTTTTCAAGGGATTTTCCGGTGAGTCCGGTATTTGTCCGGGGACGGTTGTTAACCGGATAACCACACCTGAAGCTCAGTTTTTAGGCAAGGGCGATCAACGCCGAGGGCGGCCGACAATGACTTGGCCGCGCAATCCCGGGAAACGCCCTCATGTCGAGACTCATCCAGAATCTGCAAATCGGTACCAAGCTCGCGCTCGCTTCGGTGTTCGGCGTTGTTCTCGTCGGCGCCATGATCGCGAGCCAGGTCATCGGCAACAACACCGTGCGTCATTCCAACCAAGGCGCGCTTGCGCAGCAGGAATTGGTGCGCGAGGCCACCGAAGCCAAGCTTGGGATACGCGGCATGCAGCTCGCCGTACGGGACATGCGTCTCGCCAACAATCAGGGTGACTTGCAAAAGGCGAGCGAGACTCTGCTGGAGCGGTCGAAAGCGCTGAACGGCGTCGTCGATTCCATGCTCAGATTGGCGCACTCACCGGAAAATCGCGCGCGGATGGAGAAGCTCAAGTCTACGTCCGCCGATTACCTGAAGGGCGCGCAGCAGAACGCCTCTGTTCGCAGCGAGGCCATTGCCGTTGCGGCCACGGACCCGGTCCGCGCCGCCAAGATTTCCGAGGAAGGCGCGCGCCACATCCGTGAGGTGACGCTGCCGCTCGCTACGCAGCTGGATAATTTGACCAGCGAGATTGCCGATTTCGCCAAGCACAAAGGCGACGAAGAAATCGCGGCCGCGGCACAGGAGATGGCCGCGAGCGAGCGTCTCGGCATGGTGGTCGGCGCGTGCGCCGTGCTCGTTCTCATTGGTTCGTGGCTGATGTCCTTCCTGACCATCGCGCGGCCGATCCGCGCGCTCACGGTTGCCATGGACAAGCTCGCTGGTGGTGACTTCTCTGTTGTCCTGCCGGGTCTCGGCCGCAAGGACGAGGTCGGCGGCGTCGCTGCGGCTGTCGAGAAATTCAAGGTCGTATCGGAGCAGAAGGCGCGCGGGGAAGCGGAAGCCAAGATGCGGCAGGACCAGGTGGCGGCCGAGCAGCGCAAGGCCGATATGCGCAGGCTTGCCGATAGTTTCGAAGGCGCCGTCGGCGAGATCGTCGATACCGTCTCCTCGGCCGCGACGGAGCTCGAGGCTTCGGCCTCGACGTTGACTTCGACGGCGGAGCGGGCACAGGAACTGACGATAGTTGTGGCTGCGGCCTCCGAGGAGGCGTCGACCAACGTGCAGTCGGTTGCCTCCGCGACCGAAGAGCTGTCGTCCTCGATCACCGAGATCAGCCGCCAGGTGCAGGAATCGGCGCGGGTCGCGAGCGAGGCGGTGACCCAGGCCCGAACCACGACCGACCGTGTCGGCGAATTGTCCAAGGCGGCGGCTCGCATTGGCGACGTGGTCGAGCTGATCAACACCATCGCCGGCCAGACCAACCTGCTGGCGCTCAATGCCACCATCGAGGCCGCGCGCGCCGGCGAGGCCGGCCGCGGCTTTGCCGTCGTCGCCTCCGAAGTCAAGGCGCTTGCCGAGCAGACTGCGAAGGCGACCGGCGAGATCGGCCAGCAGATTTCCGGCATTCAGGCCGCGACGCAGGACTCGGTCAGCGCGATCAGCGCCATCAGCAACACCATCGAAAAGCTGTCCGAGATATCATCCACGATCGCTGCGGCCGTCGAAGAGCAGGGCGCGGCGACGCAGGAGATCTCGCGCAACGTGCAGCAGGCGGCGGAAGGTACCCATCAAGTGTCGTCCAACATCACCGACGTGCAGCGCGGTGCGGGCGAAACTGGATCGGCATCCTCGCAAGTGCTGGCAGCAGCGCAGTCGCTGTCCGGCGACAGCAACCGCCTCAAGCTCGAGGTCGGCAAGTTCCTCGATTCCGTGCGCGCCGCCTAAGAACCTCGTTCCAGACAGTTCGGAAGACGCCCTGCCTCCTTAGGCGGGGCGTTTTTGCATCCGATCGTCGCCGCGAACGTCTCGCGCATGCCTTCGGCGAACGTCGGCTGCAAAAGTAAACAGTGGCGACCTCAAGCTGAAATTTACAACTTGCTCGCGAAATTATCTCTTCCATTTCAATTATTTGGGCTGAAATCCCAGTATTTCTCCGGGCCCCCCCCCGTTAACCAGAATGCGAAGCTCGAGGACTAGATTCTCCGGCAAGGGCGATCAACGTCCATGCAGCCGGCAAGGACTTGGCTGCGTGTTTCCTTTGGGGGAAACGTAGCATGTTGAGCCCTGCTCATCATCAGCAGGTCCGAACTCAGGCCGTCAGCGCGTGGAGTCGGCTTGGAAATGTTCGGATCGGCACGATCTTGCCGATCATCATCTCTGCCCTGGTCTTGCTGGGGTTGGCCTCGGCTGGATTCATCGCCTATGAGGCCATCCTCAAGCGGCGAGAGTCCGAGGCATTCCTGAAGGTCAATGCAGTTGCCCATCTGCTGCTGCGCAGCGCAGGACATTGGGCCATTGAACGCGGGCTGACCAACGCCGTGCTGAAGTCTCCTGATGTCGTCAGCGCCGAGCGCCGTGCCGAAATCGCAAAGGCGCGCGCGACGGCCGACGAGGCCTTTCGCCAAGCCGTCCTCGATATCAGCGCGATTCCCGAAATGACAGCGGGGCAAAGACAAATTGCGGACGCCGCGGCGAAATTCGAGGCGCTGCGTCTCTTGCGTGAGAAAGCCGACGCGGGAATGTCGCGCCCGCGCGTCGAACGCGAGGCTGACCTCGTAGATGGCTTCGCGCCAACAATTACGGAGGTGATCGACGTCGCGAGCAACCGCTTGAGGCTGACGCTCGAGACGCTCACCAGCCCGCCTGTGGCAAGGCTGGCCCAGCTCATCGGCTTGCGACATCTGACAGCTCAGATGGCCGAGAATGCCGGAAGGGAGCGGGCCCTGCTCGCTGGGGTCGTCGGTGCGCGCGCGAAGCTCGGGATGGAGGGCTATGAGCGCCTTTCGGCGCTGCGGGCCAAGGTCGAACTCGCATGGGACACGGTATTGCCGGTGCGGCTGCGCGCGGACCTCGCCGTGCAGATAGGCGAGGCGATGACGGAGGTCGAGAAGTCCTATTTTGGAGCCTACGGTGAAACGCGGGCGCTTGTGCTCGCCGGTGGCGAAGCCGGGGACTACAAGATCACGGGACCCGAGTACTTCACGCGGGCCACCGCCGGCATCAATGCGGTGCTGAAGCTCGGTGAAGCCATCGGCGCGGCCGCTGACCGCGAAGCCACGATGCAGGCAGAAGGCAGCACTCGTAATTTCGCTTTCACGGTCGTGTTGCTCTGCGCCTCGGTGATGCTCGCTGGCCTCAGTTTCTGGATCACCTTTGGCCGGATCCTCAAGCCGCTTTCAGCCATTTCGATTGCGATGGGTGGGCTCGCCAATGGCGACTTCACGACGGTCGTGCCAGGCACCCGCCGAGGTGACGAGGTCGGCGAGATGGCGCGGACCGTTGAAGTCTTCAAGCAAAACGGCCTCGAAGTCGAACGCATGCGCGGCGATCACGTTGCGGCCGAGCGGCGGGCAGCCGAGCAGCGCAAGGCGGAGATGCGGAAGCTGGCCGACGGCTTCGAAGCCGCGATCGGGGAGATCGTCGACACCGTGTCCTCGGCAGCGACCGAGCTCGAAGCCTCGGCGTCGACGCTCACATCGACCGCGGAGCGCGGGCAGCAGCTCACGACCATGGTTGCTGCGGCCTCCGAGGAGGCGTCCACCAACGTGCAGGCGGTGGCGTCGGCGACCGAGGAGCTGTCGTCTTCTATCACCGAGATCAGCAGGCAGGTCCAGGAATCGGCCCGCGTGGCCAACGAAGCTGTCGGCCAGGCGCGTGTCACCAGCGAGCGTGTCAGCGAATTGTCCAGGGCGGCGACGCGGATCGGCGACGTGGTCGAGCTGATCAACACTATCGCAGGTCAGACCAATCTCCTGGCGCTCAACGCGACCATCGAGGCCGCGCGCGCCGGCGAAGCCGGTCGCGGCTTTGCGGTCGTCGCCTCCGAGGTCAAGGCACTCGCCGAACAGACCGCGAAGGCCACCGGCGAGATCGGGCAGCAGATCGCCAGCATCCAGACCGCGACCGAGCATTCGGTCGGCGCAATCAAGGACATCAGCGGCACTATCGAGAAGCTCTCGGAGATTTCCTCCACCATCGCGGCTGCCGTGGAAGAGCAGGGCGCGGCGACGCAGGAAATCTCGCGCAACGTGCAGCAGGCGGCGGAAGGCACCCATCAGGTCTCGTCCAACATCACCGACGTGCAGCGCGGGGCGAGCGAGACCGGCTCGGCGTCGTCGCAAGTGCTGGCGGCGGCGCAGTCGCTGTCAGGCGACAGCAACCGCCTCAAGCTCGAGGTCGGCAACTTCCTCGATACCGTGCGCGCAGCGTGACGCGGCCGCCGTCATCGACCGACTGCAACCGCCGTGCGAAGACGCCCGGTGGCTCGCATGCGTTCGCAGCTGGATGCCGCGGTGCGAAGAGCCGCACGGTTAACCTTCCGGAAAACCGATTCAGTCATGATCTCCGCAATATTCCGGGTGCCGAGTCGCCCTCCTTGCATTGCGTATCCATCGTATTGGAGCACATCCCATGAGTGGCCCTTCCATTCGCCTCACCCATAAGGTCATGGCGATCGGACTGTTCGGATTGTTGGGTCTCGTCGCCTTCGGCGCGATCTATGAGATGGGCAGTCTCTCCCAGGACGCCTCGCGCGACGTTGCCAACCGGGCTCGCGCGATTGCGGATCTCGACAAGCAGCTCTCGATCGAGATGCTGGAGGCGCGCCGCAACGAGAAGAATTTTCAGCAGCGCCGCAACGAGAGCTACGCCAAGGCCCACGCGGAGTTGATCGGGCCGATCAATCGCGATTTCGAAGAAATCGAGCGTCTGATGGCGGCCGGCGGCATGAGCGCGCTGTCCGACCGGATGAAGCAGGCCCAGGACGACTTCAAGCGATACGCCTCGGACTTCGGCAAATTGGTGGCCGCGGAGACCCGGCTCGGCCTGAACGAGACGCTGGGCCTATCCGGCTCGCTCCGCGCCGCGGTGCACGACATCGAAGCCAAGCTCAAGGAGATCGACGATCCCAGGAGCACGAGCTGGATGCTGATGATGCGCCGGCATGAGAAGGACTTCATGCTGCGGCGCGATCCAAAATACATCGCCGAGATGAAGAAGGCCGCAGCCGAATTCTCCAAGGCGATAGAGGTCGTCGCAGTCCCTACGGCCGTGATGAACGACATCACAGCCAAGCTGCAGAAATACCAGTCCGAGTTCGCGTCCTGGGTTGAGACCGCGCAGCAAACTGCGGCCCTCGACGCCAGCATGATGAAAACCTTCCGTGGGTTGGAACCGGGCATGATCGAGGTGCGCAACACAGTCGAAGACCTCTACAGGAAAGCCGAAGCTGCAGAGGCTGCAACCCGCGATTCCGTGCGGCTGTGGATGGCGGTCGCCTTCGGCGTTACCGTCGTCGTCCTCGCCGCGGTCGGCTTCCTTCTGGGGCGTTCGATCTCGAAGGCGCTTGCCGGCATGGTCGGGGCGATGACGCGGCTTGCGCGCGGCGAGCTTTCGATTTCCGTTCCCGGCATCGGGCGCAGGGACGAGATCGGCGAGATGGCCGGTGCCGTCGAGGTGTTCAGGACCAACATGGCGGAAGCCGAGCGGCTGCGCACCGAGCAGATCGAAGCCGAGGCACGCGGGCGCCAGCAGCGCAAGGCCGACATGCACCGGCTCGCCGATAATTTCGAAGGCGCCGTCGGCGAGATCATCGATACTGTTTCGTCGGCGGCAACCGAGCTGGAGGCGTCCTCGAACACGCTGACGCAGACCGCCGAGCGCGGCAACGGGCTTGCCACCGTCGTGGCGGCCGCCTCCGAAGAGGCCTCCGCGAACGTGCAGTCGGTGTCTTCAGCGAGCGAGGAAATGACCTCCTCGATCTCCGAGATCAGCCGTCAGGTGCAGGAATCGGCGCGTGTCGCCGATGTCGCCGTCGAACAAGCCCAGCGCACCAATGCGCGCGTCGCCGAGCTGACCAAGGCCGCCTCCCGCATTGGGGACGTGGTCGAGCTGATCAACACCATCGCCAGCCAGACCAATCTGCTGGCGCTCAACGCGACGATCGAAGCGGCGCGGGCGGGCGAAGCCGGCAAGGGTTTTGCCGTGGTCGCGACCGAAGTGAAGGCGCTCGCCGAGCAGACTGCGAAAGCGACCGGCGAGATCAGCCAGCACATCGGTGCGATCCAGACCGCAACGCAAGACTCGGCCGGGGCGATCAAGGAGATCGGCGACACCATCGCGCGGATGTCGGAGATCTCGTCGACCATTGCCGCCGCGGTCGAGGAGCAGGGCGCCGCCACGCAGGAGATCTCCCGCAATATCCAGCACGCCGCGAATGGCACCTCCGAAGTCTCGGCGAACATCGGCCACGTCCAGCGCGGGGCAGGCGAAACCGGAGCTGCCTCGGCGCAGGTGCATTCGGCAGCGCAATCGCTCTCGCAGGAGAGCAACCGGTTGAAGAGCGAGGTCGCGCGCTTCCTGGAATCGGTACGGGCGGCGTGACAGCCGCAGCATCGGTCGCATGTTGCGGCGCAAGCGGACCGGCTGCGCGTGGCAGCATGAGGTGGCTGTGAGCTGCAACAGATGGTTGCATGTGAAATAACGACTGTCGGAAGTGTCCCGTAATTTTACGTAGGTCCCTGTTAACGCCTGCTTGCGATTATGTGTGCAATCTCACGGGATAAGAACCAGCCAGCATTGTTGAACTGACATCCGTCTCGCCACCGTCGTGGCGATCACGGCGCAGGTGATTTGCGCGTTGTCAGGTAACATCGGGATTTGTCGTGATGTCGAAATTGTCCATCGTCTTCAAGCTTCTGGCCGTGCTGTCGGTCCTCGTTCTTTCGCTCGCCGGAGTCGGCGTGACGGCGATCGGCACCATGCAGAACATCAATTCCCATACGGTCGAGATCGCGGAGAGCTGGCTGCCCAGCGTGCGCGCGCTCGGCTCGCTTCGCGCCGACATCAACGAGCTGCGCGTCGCGCTGCGTCTGCATCTGATGCAGGACACCGTTGAGGGCAAGGACGCCGCCGAGAAGCGCCTCGCCTCGCTCCGGGCGCGCATCGACCAGACGCGCAAGGTCTACGAGCCGCTGATCACCTCCGCCGACGAGCGCTCGCTCTATGGGCAATGGAGCACGGCGTGGGCCGAGTATCTGAACGGCGTGCAGGACGTGATGGCCCTGTCGCGCAAGGGTATTGGCCATTTCCCGGCCGACGCCAACGAGTTGTTGCAGACCAAGGTCGCGAAGATGGCCCAGGCCGCCGACCCTCTGCTTCAGAAGGGCATCGAGATGAACAATCGCGGCGCCGAGCTGGAGACCAAGCAGGCCGCCGACAGCTACGCCATGATCTTCCGCGTGCTGGTCGGCATCATCGTGTTCTCGGTCGTGATCGCGATCGGCGCCGCCTATTATCTCGTGCGCGACGTTTCCCGTGGCATTGCCTCAATCATCCGCCCGATGCAGTCGCTCGGCGAGGGCGACCTTTCGGCCGACGTGCCGCATCGCGGCGAGAAGACCGAGATAGGATCGATGGCGGATGCGCTGCAGATCTTCAAGGAGGCGCTGATCGCCAAGAAAGCCGCCGACGAGGCCGCTGCGCGCGACGCCGAAGCCAAGATCGAACGCGGCCGCCGCGTCGACGCCATCACCCGCAAGTTCGAAGCCATGATCGGCGAGGTGGTCGGGACCGTGTCCTCGGCCTCGACCGAGCTCGAGGCCTCCGCCTCGACGCTGACCAACACCGCGCAGCGCGGACAGGAACTCGCGACCGTCGTCGCAGCCGCCTCCGAGGAAGCCTCGACCAACGTCCAGGCGGTGGCATCCGCTTCCGAGGAGCTGTCGTCTTCCATCACCGAGATCAGCCGCCGCGTGCAGGATTCGGCGCGGATGGCGGCGGAGGCCGTCGAGCAGGCGGCGCGGACCAACGACCGCGTCAACGCACTGTCGCAGGCGGCGTCCCGCATCGGCGATGTCGTCGAGCTCATCAACACCATCGCAGGGCAGACCAATCTGCTGGCGCTGAACGCGACCATCGAGGCCGCGCGTGCCGGCGAAGCGGGCCGCGGATTCGCGGTCGTCGCCTCCGAGGTCAAGGCGCTGGCCGAGCAGACGGCAAAGGCGACCGGTGAGATCGGGGCGCAGGTCTCGGGCATCCAGGCAGCGACGCAGGAATCAGTCAGTGCCATCCAGGAGATCGGCGGCACCATCGAGCGGCTGTCCGAGGTGGCTGCGGCCATTGCCGCCGCCGTCGAGGAGCAGGGCGCGGCGACGCAGGAAATCTCGCGTAACGTGCAGCAGGCCTCGGTCGGCACGCAGGAGGTCTCGTCGAACATCACCGACGTGCAGCGCGGTGCGATCGAGACCGGCGAGGCCTCGAACGAGGTGCTGTCGGCGGCGAAATCGCTGGCGACGGACAGCACCCGTCTCAAGGTCGAGGTCGCGCAATTCCTGGAATCGGTTCGCGCGGCCTGATCCTCAAATGCTCGTCTGCGGAGCCGGCGGCGGTGCGACCTGCCGCCGGAACAGGATACGCTGGTAGAGCCAGCCGATCGCGACCAGCACGATGCCGAGGCACATGAACGACAGCGCGCGGTAGACGCCCGTCAGCGTCGACATGTCGATGACGAAGGCCTTCAGGATCGTCAGCGCGATCACGACGGCCGACGCCAGTCGCGCCCGCTCGGAATTGACGAGAATGCCGACGCCGAGCAGCACCACGCCGAAGCCGAGCCAGCCGATCGAATAGGTATATTGCTCGGCGCCCGTCGTCGCCCCGGCGGAGAGGATCGGGCCGTGATAGAAGCGGCGGATCTCCAGCGTAACATAGGTCAGCGCGAACAGCAGTGCGCCGCCCGCAATCGTGTTGGCGTAGGCCTTGCCGCGTTCGCCAGCCACGGCATAGGACAGCAGCAGCATCAGCACCGCCGGCAGCGCGTAGCCGAGCAGCAGCAGGTTGAACACGGCGCCGCCAACGTCGGTGCGCCGCAGCAGCGGATTCTCCAGGATCAAGAGGCCGAACACGCCGACGAGCCCAGCGATTGCCGTGAGCACGACCGCGCCGACATTGTGCACGATGCTGCGGCTGCGCTGCCGCAGACGCTCCAACCCGATCGCCATGGCGAGCATGACGCAGACCTGCAGCGCGCATTCGAGCAGCGACGGTGCCGACGTCACGTCGCCGCCGGTCGCAAAATGGCGGATCTCCATGAAGGCGAGCAGCGCGGTGAACAGGATCGCGGCGCTCTCGACCATGCGCAGAGGGGCGTCGTCGCCGCGGCGGCGCAGGAACAGGCTCGCCGCCCAGAACGATGCCGCCGGCAGGCCGTAGCCCCACAACAGCCAGTTGAAGATCGGCGTGGTTCCGACGGCGTCGCCGACGATGCGCGGATCGTAGCCGATCCGGGCGGTGACGAGGCCTGCGAAGATCGCGGCCAGCCAGCGCAGGAACGGGATCGGCCGCTGCATCGAGATCCAGGCGGTGCCGAGCGACATCAGCGCCAGTGCGATCGTGAGCCAGCCCTTCTCCAGTGCAAACGTCAGCGCCAGCGCCAACGCACCGAGCGTGCCGGTCGCGAACAAGGCCGTGGAGATCATGGCGCCCGGCCGGGACTCGCGGCGCGCAAGGGCTTCGGTGGCAGCGCCAAAGGCGGCGGCGAGCAGCACCGCGAGGATGGCGAACGGAATCGAGCGGTCGAGATGCGCGATCCGTGCGTAGAGCGCGACCAGGATCGCGATCGGCGTCGCGACACCGGCGACCGACCACACCACCGGAATGATCGCCGAGTTCGAACGGCCCTGCGCGAGGAAGCCCGCGATGCCGAAGCCGGCGGCGAAGATCGCCGCCATCACCAGATGCAGTGTCACCGCACTGTCGATCGCCGTCGGTGCGATGCCGGCGATGGGGCCGCCCGGCAGCACCAGCATGTCGGGATTGGCGCGCACCGCCCATTCGGCGAACACGACGAAGACGGTTGCGGCCGCCGCGCCGAGCGCGCCGGTGGCCGCCGGCGCGCGCCAGGCGACAAGCAGCGTCGCGCCGACCAGCAGCGCGAAGGCGATCAGCGCGAGGTCCGCATGCGCGCTCGACAGCACGATCAGCATCGCGCCGAACAGATAGGCACCGAGCGAGCCGGACGAGACCGGTTCGATCTCGCCGTCCTCGATCGTCGGGCCGAACATGAAGCCGCAGACGACGAGAAGAGCGGCAAGAACGAAGCCCGCGATCACATGGAAAGCGTGCGGCGCGACCTGCAAGTCGCTGGTGTCGAGACCCGGAAAGATCCAGAGCACGGCAAAGGCGATGGTGGTGACTGCAAGCCAGCGCCACAGCCGGATACGGGCGAGGCCGAAGCTCGCGGCGGTGACGATCGCGAGATAAATGTAGAGCGCCCAATAGTCCGGCTTGTCGCTGGAGACGAGGATCGGCGTCACGAACGCGCCGACCACGCCGAGGCCCGCGAGCGCGGGCCCGTGCAAGAGCGCCGCGGCCAACGTGCCGAGCGCGACGAGGCCGAGCAGCACGAAGGCGGTCGCGGGCACGACGAAGCCATAGAGCGCGTAAGCCGCGTAGATGGTCGCAAACGCCACCGCCGTGCCGGCCGCGGTGAGGATCGCGGGAATGTTGGCGATCGGCAACGCGGCGATATTGGAGATGCTCTCTTTGCGGCGTGACCATTCGCCGGCCCCCAGCAGCGCCAGCGCGAATACGCCGCCAAGGAACACGCGCACGCCGGGGCCGACGAGGCCGGCCTCGATCGAATAGCGCACCATGAAGAAGCCGCCGAGCGCGAGCGCAAGGCCGCCGATCCACACCACCCAGCGCGTGCCGAGCCGTTCCTCGAAGCCGGGCGCGGGTGCGGGCAGCGGCGGCGTCGCGTCGGCCCCGGTGCTCGCTGCGAGCGGGGGCGGTGAAACATCCTCGGTGACGAGCGGGGGCGGCGCCTCGGCTTCCGCTTCGGCTTCCGCTTCGGCGTGGGGCACAAGCGGCGGCGGCGCTGCGGAAGTCGTCGCGGACGCTTCAGCCCACACATCTGCCGGGATCCGCGGCGGCTGCACGGGCCGTTGCGCGCGGAACGTCTCTTCGAGCGAGCTCAGCCGTCGTCGCAGCTCAGCCGCCTGGCTGGAGGCCTTGATCGCGATGATGAAAGCGATGACCGCGATGATCAGCGCGAAGACGTCAAACGGGCCGTCAGACATAAAGCCTCCAGGCAATCGGCGGGCAGGGGCCGATCACACATATCTCGGGTTAGCGCCGGGAGCGTACGCGCAAGCCCGGCGCGGGCCGCTCCTGGAGCACGTCGCGACGGAAGCGGTAGAGCGCCGCCGGACGTCCGCCCGTCTGTGTCGACATCACCCCGGTCGGTTCGACCAGGGCTTCCATTTCGACCAAGCGGCGGAAATTTTGTTTGTGCAGGTGTCGGCCGGAGATCGCCTCCACCGTATACTGCAATTCCGTGAGTGTGAACTCGGCGGGCAAAAGTTCAAAGACCACAGGACGATACTTCAGTTTGGCACGCAGCCGCGCGATCGCTGTCGCAAGAATCCGGCGGTGGTCGAAGCGCATGGACGTGCCGAGCGCGGGCAGTGCCTTGCGCGCTAATGCCGCAGGGCGACCGTCACGCCGCGCTTCTTCGACCAGCCCGGCCTCGTACAGGAGCTCGTAGCGGTCGAGCACGCGCTCCTCGTCCCAGGACGCGCCGTCGAGACCGAAATAGAACCGCACCCGATCCTTGCGCGGCAATGCGCGCGTCGTCTCCGGCGTCTCCTCTTCGGCCCACTCCGTCAATGCCGGGATGATGTCGTCCGCGATGATCGCAGGCGGGCCCTCGCGCCGGTCCTCCCAAGGCAGGAAGCGATACCATGGCGCGAAGCTCGCACTCGTGGCTGCCAGTTCGCCGCCGATAGCGCGTGTCAGTGCGAGATAGCCGATCGACACCATGTGCGCGCCGGTGTCGCCGGCCTCGGCATGCCGGCCGCGATCGCCGAACGTGTAGAGCTGTTCGACATAGCCGAGCCGCAGCCCCGTCTGTTGCTCGACCCAGGCCCGCAGGCCGATCTCGAAAGTGCGATGGCTCGGCGCATCGAACGGGCCGAACGGCAGGCCCGCCAGTCCGTCACTGTCGCGCGCGGTGAGGATCAGTGGCTCATGATTCTCGATCGCGACGATCGCGGCAGTCAGGCCGATCTCGATCGGCGTCAGCAGCTTTTCGCTCATGCGACGGCGGTCGCGTGAGTGATGAGATAGGTATACCAATTGTTTGAGTCGGTCTCGCCGCGGGCTCGCTGTAATCTCTCCCGCTTGCGGGAGAGGTCGGCGCGCAGCGCCGGGTGAGGGCTTTCTCCTCTAGGGGACTGTCCCGATGCGGAGATACCCTCTCCCCACCCCTCTCCCGCAAGCGGGAGAGGGAGCGCACCTGTGCTGTGGTGCGCAACTGTCATTCGAGCTCGATCACGAAAGGGCGGCCCTCGACCATCATCGCGCCTGGGCCCATCTCGTCGAGTGCGCGCAGCATGCGGCCGTTGCGCCCCAGCGCACGGTCGGCAAGACCGACGATGCGGCGGTTCGGCGAGGCGATCGGGGAAGCTGCCCGGATCTTCTTCGCGATCTCGGTCTCGTCGCGATCCGGATTGAGTGCGCACACGGCGGCAAAGGCGCTCGCGGTGGAGCGGCTGATGCCGGCATAGCAATGCACCACCAGCGGCGCGTCGCGGTCCCAGCCGCGCACGAAGTTCAGCACCTGCTCGATATGCGTTTCCGATGGCGCGACGAAGCCGTCCATCTCCTCGGTGATATCGTCCATCGACACCCTGAGATGGTTGGCCGGCAGCACCGAGACCGGCCGGGCCACCTGCTCGACATTGGCCATCACGGTCAGCACGTGGCTGGCCTTGGTGAGGCGGACGGTTTCGGGAAGGGCGGCGAGGGAACAGACGTGGATCATGGCGGACCTTTTTCCGCAGATTATAGCGAGCGTTGGCGGGGTGGGCAAAGCGAAGCGTACCCACCACTTTCGTCTCATTGCGCAAAATCAGTTGGGGGCGGCGCAAGGGCCCTTTGCCCGCCCTGCAGGACCTACGCAAACAGGGCGCCAAACCGCTCCAGAAACTGCTTCTCGGCCCGGGCAGCCGTCCAGGGGGTGAGATAGTCGCGCCGGACGCTGTCGGAGAGGCCGGGATCCTTGCCGAACAGGCGCCTGGCCTCGCTCTCGCTGAAGCCGGCCAGCGTCGTCGCCTCCAGATAGGCCGCGCCGCGATCGGCGGCCTTGATCGCCAGCGTGATCTCCTCCGGCAGTACCGGCGGCAGGCCAAAGCGGATGTGGATGGCGCCGAGCAGGCGCTTCTCGACCGCCTTGTAATGACCGTCGAGCACGGCCTTGAACGGCGAGATCATGTCGCCGATCACATATTCGGGTGCGTCATGCAGCATCGCCGCAAGCCGCATGCGCTGATCCACGCGCGGGTTCTCGTGCCGCATCACGGTTTCGACCAGCAGCGTGTGCTGCGCGACCGAGAAGATGTGCGCGCCAATGGTCTGGCCGTTCCAGCGGGCGACACGCGCCAGCCCATGTGCGACGTCGGCGATCTCGATGTCGAGCGGGGAGGGATCGAGCAAATCGAGCCGCCGGCCCGACAGCATGCGTTGCCAGGCGCGGGTGTCGGCGCCGCGTTCGGTCTTCTTCGCGCTCATTTGGCCTTGAGGCGGGGCTTGCGCTGCGTCTTGCCGCAGCTCGCGTGACAATGGCAGTCGACGAGATGATCGTTGACCATGCCGGTCGCCTCCATGAAGGCATAGACGATCGTCGGGCCGACGAACTTGAAGCCGCGCGAGGACAGCTCCTTGGAGATCTGCATGGAGAGCGGCGTCGAGGCCGGTACGCTCGCGGTGGTCTTGAAATGATTGACCTTGGGCCTTCCGTCCATGAAGTCCCACAGGAATTTCGAGAAGCCGGGGCCCCTCTCCATGATGTCGAGATAGGATTTCGCGCTTGATATCGCGCCGTCGATCTTGGCATTGTTGCGCACGATGCCGGCATCGTTCATCAGCGCGTGAACTTTCTTCTCGTTGTAGCGTGCGATCTTTTCCGGCTGGAAATCGTCGAAGGCTTTGCGAAAATTGTCGCGCTTGCGCAGGATGGTGATCCAGGACAGGCCGGCTTGGAAACCGTCGAGGATCAGCTTCTCATAGAGCGCGCGGTCGTCATATTCCGGCACGCCCCATTCAGTGTCGTGATAGGCGACGTAGAGCGGATCTTCGCCGGGCCAGGGGCAACGCGTCTTTCCGTCGGGATGCAGGCGGGGAGCACGGCTCATGCGATGGGTTGCTTCGTTGGAATGCGCACGACGTCTGGTTCCGCAAGCCTCACAGCGAGGCCACCGGCAGTCAGCGCCTGTCCTGCATCGAGCGCATCAGCGACGCGGTCGATGCGCACCAGCGCGATACCCTTGCCCTGCGCCGACGAGCCCATTGTGCCGACCGGCTTGTCGCCGGCGAGAATGCTGACGCCGGGCTCAGGCGAGGAGTCCTCGAGCAGCACCTTGACGCTGCGGGTTCGCGCGGTGCCGCGATGCTGCATGCGCGAGACGACCTCCTGGCCGACATAGCAGCCCTTGTCGAAATCGACGCCGGAAAGGCGATCCATGTTGGTCTCGTGCGGGAACGCATCGCTGTACGTGAAATCGAGCCCGCCGCGCGGCACGCCGAGCGCGATGCGGTGGGCCTCGTATGCGGCGGCGTCGACGAGCTCGGCGCCGATCAGATCGGACAGCTTCTGTTTGAGATCTTCGGGGATCAGGATGCGGGTACCGAGGTCTTCATTGCGCGGATCGGCAAAGGCGAGGTCGGGCTGGGCCGCGGGCTTGCCGGCCCAGGCCGCGAGCACGCCGAGATCCTCGGACAGGTTTTCCACCGTGACCTTGGCGCGCAGCTTGTAGAATTTCAGCTTGGTGGCGAGGCCGTCGGCAAGCGGCTTCGGGCAATCGATCAGGAACCCGCCGCCATGGCCGGCAGGCGCTTCCGTGATCAGGAAATCCACGATGATCTTGCCCTGCGGCGTCAGCAGCGCGCCGAATCGGCCCAGGCCCGGCTTCAGCTTGTCGATGTCGGTCGTGACGAGGCCATTGAGGAAGTTGCGCGCATCCTCGCCCGCGACCTTGATCACGCCCCGGTCCGGAAGAAACGCTGATTTCATACGAAAATCTCTTGCGACATGTTGCTCCGGAACGTAAGCCCGCAAGGCAAAAACGACAAGACCTCAAGCCCTGCGCTTGGGGACGAGAGGGGCCTTCAGCCATGACCCAGCGTTTCGACGTGATCCTCAAGGGCGGCACTGTCGTCAACCAGGACGGCGAGGGAGCCCGCGATATCGGCGTCGTCAACGGCCGCATTGCCGAGATGGGCGCGCTGTCGCAGGCTTCCGCCGCGGAGGTGATCGACTGCAAGGGCCTGCACATCCTGCCCGGCGTGATGGACACGCAGGTGCATTTCCGCGAGCCCGGGCTGGAGCAGAAGGAAGACCTCGCGACCGGCTCGCGCAGCGCCGTGATGGGCGGCGTCACCGCCGTGTTCGAGATGCCGAACACCTCGCCATTGACCGTGACGGAGGCCACCTTCACCGACAAGGTGAAGCGAGCTCATCACCGCATGCATTGCGACTTCGCCTTCTTCATCGGCGGTACCCGCGAGAACGTGCAGGACCTGCCGGTGCTGGAGCGTGCGCCGGGTTGCGCAGGCGTCAAGGTGTTCATCGGCTCCTCGACCGGCGCGCTCTTGGTGGAAGACGACGAAAGCCTGCGCCGCATCTTCCAGGTGATCCGTCGCCGCGCGGCGTTCCACGCCGAGGACGAATACCGCCTCAACGACCGCAAATCGCTGCGTATCGAGGGCGACACGCGCTCGCACCCGGTGTGGCGCGATGAGACCGCGGCGCTGATGGCGACGCAGCGGCTGGTCAAGCTCGCGCACGAGACGGGCAAGCGCATCCACGTGCTGCACATCTCGACCAAGGAAGAGATCGAATTTTTGCGCGACCACAAGGATGTCGCCTCCTGCGAGGCGACGCCGCATCATCTCACGCTGGTCGCGCCCGAATGCTACGAGCGGCTCGGCACGCTGGCGCAGATGAACCCGCCCGTGCGCGGCGCCGATCACCGCGCCGGGATCTGGCGCGGCATCGAGCAGGGCATTATCGATGTGCTCGGCTCCGACCACGCCCCGCATACGCTTGAAGAGAAACAGAAGACCTATCCGGCCTCGCCCTCCGGCATGACCGGCGTGCAGACGCTGGTGCCGCTCATGCTCGATCACGTCAATGCCGGCCGCCTGTCGCTGGCAAGGTTCGTCGATCTCACCAGCTCGGGCCCCGCGCGCCTCTACAATATGGCCTGCAAGGGCCGCATCGCTTCCGGCTACGACGCCGACTTCACCGTCGTGGATCTCAAGCGCAGCGAGACCATCACCAACAAATGGGTGGCCTCCAAGGCCGGCTGGACCCCCTATGACGGGTTGCGCGTCACCGGCTGGCCCGTCGGCACCTTCATCCGCGGCCGCCGTGTGATGTGGCAGGGCGAGCTCGTGACGGCCGCGCAAGGTGAGCCGGTGCGTTTTCTGGAGACGTTGAAGGCGTAAGTAATTTGCGGTTAGGCAGCACGAGCGCGCAGCACACTCGATGTCGTCCCGGCGAAGGCCGGGACCCATACCGCGAGGTGTCTCGGTTGCGAAAGTCGCAGTACCGAATGACTAGCCTCCGCATAACTTCTTCCCGGGGGTATGGGTCCCGGCCTTCGCCGGGACGACATTGGGGGACATGGGAGTGCACCAATGACCCAACCGACACCCCTCATCACCACCGAGCAACTCGCAGCCCAGCTCGGCGATCCCAATCTCCGCCTCTACGACTGCACGACCTACAACGAGCCGGTGCCGCCGGGCAGCGACGTGCCCTATCGCGCGGTGCCCGGCGACAAGACGTTCGAGGCCGGCCACATCCCGGGCGCTGATTTTCTCGACCTGCAAGGCGAGTTCTCCGACGCCTCCGCGCAGCAATTCTTCATGATGCCTGATGTGGCCCAGCTGGAGGCCGCCTTCGGCCGCCACGGCCTCGATGCATCCAAGTCCGTCGTGCTCTACAGCATCGGCACCATGATGTGGTCGACGCGGTTCTGGTGGATGCTGCGTTCGCTCGGCGTCGACGCGCGGGTGCTCGACGGTGGCCTCGACAAATGGAAGAAAGAGGGACGGCCGGTCGTAACGGGCGCCCCGAAGGGCTATCCGGCCACGACCTTCAAGGCGGCGCCGCGTGCGGGCTTCTTCGTCGACAAGAATGCGGTGAAGGCACGGCTCGGCGATCCCACGACTGTTATCGTCAACGCGCTCGGTCCGCAATTTCATCGCGGCCTCGAGCCGAGCCGCTACGGGCGGCCCGGTCGTGTTCCCGGCAGCGTCAACGTTCCCGCGGCGGTTCTCACCAATGCCGACAAGACGCTGACGACGCTCGCCGATGCCGAAGCCAAATTCGCCGCGGCAGGCGTCACCCGCGACAAGAATGTGATCCTATATTGTGGCGGCGGCATCTCGGCGACGATCGACCTGCTGTTGCTGACGCAGCTCGGATACGACAAGCTGACGCTGTACGATGCCTCGATGGGCGAGTGGGCGAGGGAACCGGCGCTGCCGATCGAGACGGATTAGGCCTCCGGGGAGGCCAGAAAGTTGGGAACCTTTCCCTTAGGGAGGCATCCAATGTCCGGACGAAGCCAAACGAGCAGGTGACCGCCATGCCACGGACCGCAGCCGGCCTATCCGCCGGCGCCAAAACATCGGAAATCCGGACCTTGGAAGCCGAACTGGTCGAGCGGGCGCGGGGCCGTGATGAGGCGGCGCTGCGCGAGATCATGCAGGCCAACAATCGCAGGCTCTATCGTCTGGCGCGCGGAATTCTGCGCAGCGACAGCGAAGCCGAGGATGTCGTTCAGGAAACCTATGTCCGCGCCTTCACCCATCTCGACAGCTTCCGCGGCGAGTCCGGGTTGTCGACCTGGCTGTCGCGCATCGCCATCAACGAGGCGCTTGGCCGGGCGCGAAACGCCAGGCCGTATGTCGAGCTCGGCTCGGTGCCCGAAGCGATGCTCGAGGCGCAGATCATCAAATTTCCCGTTTCTTCCGCAGGCGATCCGGAAAGGACCATGGCCCAACGTGAAATCCAGCGCGTCGTCGAGCGCGCCATCGACGAGTTGCCGGATGTCTTCCGCATGGTCTTCGTCGCACGCGTCATGGAAGGCATGAACATCGAGGAGACTGCCGAGCTGCTCGGCGTCAAGCCCGAAACCGTGAAGACGCGGCTGCACCGTGCGCGGACCATGCTGCGCGAGAACGTCGAGAAGGAGATCGGTCCGGTGGTGATGGATGCGTTCCCGTTCGCCGGGTGGCGCTGCGAGCGGCTGACCGTGTCGGTGCTGAAGCGGCTCGGCATCGGCGGCTGAAGTTTTTCGGGAACGTTCGCGCGAGAATTCCATCCAACGCCTGTGAAGCAACGCGCCGGCAAAACGTCCGGCACCACAGGAGTGTCAAACCATGTTCGTTCGTTGGACCACGGCGATCGCCGCTGCAATTTTGTTGTCGAGCCCCGCGCTGCTGCAAGGTGCCAGAGCAGCCGACAAGCCGACCGATCCGCAGATCGCCCACATCGCCTACACCGCGGGCGTGATCGACATCAACGCAGCCAAGCAGGCGCAGAAGAAGGCCAAGAACAAGGACGTGAAGGCATTTGCCGAGGACATGCTGCGCGACCATGAGGCCGTCAACAAGCAGGCGCTCGCGCTGGTCAAGAAGCTGAACGTCACGCCTGAAGACAACGACACCAGCAAGGCGCTGTCAAAGCAGGCGAGCGATAAGCTCGCCGAACTCGACAAGCTAAATGGTGCTGCCTTCGACAAGGCCTATGTCGCGAACGAGGTCGCCTACCACAAGACAGTCAACGGCGCGCTGGAAACCCAGCTCATTCCATCCGCCAGCAATGCCGAGCTGAAGAGCCTGCTGCAGACCGGTCTGAAAATCTTCCAGGGGCATCAGCAGCATGCCGAGCATGTCGCGGCGGAGCTGAAATAGGGAGGCGATGATGCCGGGACGATTGTCTGCGATCGTGTCAGCGGTCCTGCTCGTGGCGTTGGCCGTCCCGGCGCATGCTGCGACCATCGAGATCACGATGGAGAATCTCGAAGTGTCGCCGAAAGACGCTTCGGCCAAGGTCGGCGACACCATTGAATGGATCAACAAGGACGTCTTCGCCCACACCGCGACTGCTGGGAACGGCGATTTCGACGTCAACCTGCCTGCGAAAAAATCAGGGACGTTGGTTCTCAAGAAGGCAGGCACGGTCGATTATTACTGCCGCTATCACCCCAACATGAAAGCGACGCTCAAGATCGAGCCGTAACGGCTGGGGAGCATACTCCCGACGGCAGCGGAAACTGGCCCCGCCCGCGTGGCGGGGGCATTTCGGCAAGGCTTACTGCCTGGAGGAAGACTTACTGTCTGGAAATATCGACCGAGAATTCGCCGTTGCGGATGCGGCCGGGAAAGCCTTCGACGAACTTCGCCACCGCGTCCTCGCCATAGGTGCCGACGAGCTCGGCAAGGGCCGCAAACAGGCTCGCCTGCGCCAGGCAGTCGCCGTCGACGCCGTCATGGCGCGCTTCGGCCCAGGCCTCGTTGAGATAGCTCAGTGCGGCCTGCTTCTGCTCGTGATCGGGCAGCGGCGCGCGTGCGGGGGCGTAGGACACTGGATGGCTCATGAAACTCGATCAGGGCTGGGGCGCGATCCACGGCGATGCGCTGTGCGAGAGGTGTAGCACGCGCGTTAACGACCGCTAGGCCACATCTTTAGGAACGGTTAACGGCTGTGTACAAAGTCGATGACAGGGTTCCCCGATGCCCAACCCTCATGGTGAGGAGCGTGCGAAGCACGCGTTTCGAACCATAGAGGCCCCGCTGCTGCAGCCAGCCCTTTCATCCTCCGAGACGCGCGTTCCGCGCTCCTCAGGATGAGGAATTTACAAGTCTGGATGTGATTGGCAGTAGTTCAGTTCGCGTAACGCGCCGTGAGATCGCGCGAGATCTTCGCGCCTTCCTCGATGTAGCGGCGGATCGCCACCGTCGCGGCCGGCGTGCAGCTCCGGTAGGTCTGCTGAAAACCGTTATAGCCGCGGTTGAAGCCGGCGATCATGCGGGTGCGGCGTTCGCCCGCGGGGGTTTCGGCATCGATCAGCGCCTGCATCTCGCTGCGCCATTTGTTGCCCTCGTTGGACCCGCAGATGCCGCGCAGATAGTGCAGCCCACCGAGGATCTCCGCCAGCCGCTGCAAATCGCCGTCAAACGGCGCTGCCCCGTCCTGAGCCCTCGTGGGCACCGAGGCACAGGCGAGAATCACGGCAAAAATGGCCAGAAATCGCGTCGACATCGGCGGGGTGTATGCCTCCTCGGGGCGGTGGACGCAAGGCGGGGGCGGTCAGGGGCCGATCAGCCGGTGGGCGGACTGGATGACCTCTTCCAGCCCGCCGGTCAGCTTGAGGTCGCCAAGGCCCGCCAGGGCCTCCGGAGCGATCCAGCGGTAGTCGTCGAGCTCGTCGTTGAGAACCGGCTCCCGGGCCACCCAGCGGGCAGCAAAGGACATGATCAAATAGTGGCCGGCGCCGGCCGCGGCCGGGAGCACTTCGCGCCAGCCCGCGAGGCCGATGACGTCGATATCGAGCCCGGTCTCCTCGTCGATCTCGCGCGCCAGCGCCTGGTGCAGCGATTCGCCGAACTCGACCCGACCGCCGGGCAGCGAATAGAACCCCTTTGCCGGCGAGCGTGCGCGACGGGTCAGAAGCACCTTGCCGTCACGAAAAATCGCGGCACTGACCGCGATCTGGGGACGGGTGGGCTGAACGATCGCAGCCATGACTTCACCTGCTGGGGCCTAGTTCGCCATGATGTTGTCGACGTCGGCTTCCGCGCCGCCATTGATGATGCCGCCGCAGGCCGCGATCAGCGGCTTGACCCAGTGGGCGGCCTGCTCGGCGAGGCGAACGCGGGTCGTGTCCTTCTCGACCTCGCGCATGGCCGAGCCGACCGCCGTCAGGATCGAGGTCATGGTGTCGGTGAGGTGATCGAACTGGGCGCGCACGTTCGGGTCGGCCTTTTCATAGGCCTCGATCGCCAGATCCCGGGCCTTGAAATTCGAGGCCGTGAAATGCTCGGCATAGGAAAGCGGCGACCAGGTCAGAAAATCTTCCGCGCATTCCGGCATGTCGGGGACCATTTCCAGCAGCATTACGGCTTCATTGAAATGGTTGAGATAGTCGGTGGCAAGCCCGGTCCGCGGGTTGATGTTGGCCACGCGCAGCCGCTCGGCCCAGGCCGCGGCCTCTGGCGCCGTCTGTCCATGCATTCGCGCCGGCTGGGAGACCGTTGAGCTCATCTGCCGCAGTGTTAACGTTCGGGGTTAAAAGGACCTGAACGGACCCTATATAGGCCCTCAAGGATGTGTGGACGCTTCGTCATAACTTCGGCCCCCGCGGCTTTGCGGCAACTGTTCGGCTACATTGAGCAGCCGAATTTCCCGCCCCGGTTCAACGTGGCCCCGACGCAACCGATTCCGGTCGTGCTGGCCGAGAACGGCGCGCGTCATTTCCGCCTGATGCGCTGGGGACTGCTGCCGGGCTGGGTCAAGGATCCCCGCGGGTTTACGCTCCTGATCAATGCGCGTTCCGAGACGGTGCTGGAGAAGCCCGCCTTCAAACGCGCGATTCGCCGGCGCCGCGGCCTGATTCCGGCCGACGGCTATTACGAATGGAAGACGGAGGATGGCCGCAAGCAGCCCTTCTTCATCCATCGCGCCGACGGCGCGCCGCTCGGCTTTGCCGCATTGTTCGAGACCTGGGTCGGGCCGAACGGCGAGGAGCTCGACACGGTCGCGATCGTCACGGCGGCCGCGGGCGAAGATCTCGCCACGCTGCATGATCGCGTGCCCGTCACCATCAGCCCGCGCGATTTCGAGCGCTGGCTCGATTCCCGCAGCGATGACGTCGATGCCGTGTTGCCGCTGATGACCGCCCCGCGCATCGGCGAATTCGCATGGCACCCGGTCTCCACCCGCGTCAACCGCGTCGCCAATGACGACGACCAGTTGCTGCTTCCGATCAGCGCGGAGGAGATGGAGGCGGAGGTAGAGGCCGCGAAACCGAAGCGGGCGGTGCGGAAGGCCGCGGCCGGGCCGGCCGATGACGGGCAGGGATCGTTGTTCTAGTCGGCTTCACCCTTACACGATCTCCCGCGCCCTCAACGCCGCAATCTCCGCTGCGTCAAATCCCAGCTCGCCCAGTACCGCGTCCGTATCCGCACCGAGCTCCGGCGCCATGCGGTCGAGCCTGCCGCCGCCATGCGCGAGCTTGAAGCCGCTGCCGGCGAAACGAAGCCGCCCATAGGGCGTATCGAGCTCCTGGATCGCGCCGCGCGCCTTGATCTGCGGATGGTCGATCACTTCTTCGACTTTCCAGATGCTGGCGCAGGGCGCGCCGGCATCTTCAAGGATGGTCTCCCATTCGCGCGCAGGCCTTGTCGCGAGCGCCTGTTCGATGATGGCGCGCAGCGCCGGCTCGTTCTCGTTGCGCGCGAACCAGTCGGCAAAGCGCGGATCGCTGAGCGTGTCCTCGCGGCCGAGCGCAGACACCAGCGCGCGATACTGCTTCTCGTTGTTGACGGCGAGCAGGATGTGACCGTCGCCGCATCTAAACAAATTCGCCGTGGTCCTGCGGCTAACGGCCTGATTGCCCGACAGCTGCTGGCGATGGCCGGCGACCGACCAGTCCGCGATCTGCCCCGACAGAAACGCCATCGTCGCCTCCAGCATGGAGACGTCAATGAGCTGGCCCTTGCCGGTGCGGTCGCGCTGGTACAGCGCGCTCGACACGCCGAACGCAGCGGTCGCGCCCGACAGCACGTCGCACACGGCAAAGCCCGCACGCGTTGGGCCGGTTTCGGGATGACCCGTGATGGCCATGATGCCTGATAGCGCCTGCATCTTGCCGTCATAGCCGGGGCGCAGCCGGTCCGGACCGGTCTGGCCGAAACCTGAGACCGCGCAGTAGATCAGCTTCGGATTGATCGCGGACAGCGCCTCATAGCCGATGCCGAGCTTGTCCATCACGCCGGGGCGGAAATTCTCCATGACCACGTCGATCTGCGCGGCGAGCTTTTTCACGATCGCGATCGCATCGGGCTTTTGCAGATCGAGCGTCAGGCTGCGCTTGTTGCCGTTGATGGCCTGGAACGCCGGCGCGAGACCGCGCTCAGCCCATTCGCGCGAGAGCGGCGTGCGCCGCATGTCCTCGCCCTCGCGCCGCTCGATCTTGATGACGTCGGCGCCCAGGAGCGCGAGCTGGTAGCTCGCATAGGGGCCGGCCAGCACTTGCGTGAAGTCCAGGATCTTCACGCCCTCGAACGGTCGCGTCACGTCGCTCTCCCTGTTTGTTTTGGTTGTCGGAGGACGTCAGGCGGCGCGATTGCCGCGCGCGATCTCCTTCTGCTTGTCGAATTCCGCACGGCGGCGCGCCAGCTCTTCGGCTGAGAGCTGCGCGACGTTGTTGTAGTCGAGCTTCCAGGCGGCGTCCTCGCTCCAGCGCAGCGGCGACTGCATCGTGGTCTGTGGGCCGCTTGCGGTCTCCAGCAATCGGAGCGCCAGCTCGAGCGTCTGTGCCTGCGAAGCGACGTCGTGCGGCTTGCCGGCAGAATTGCCGAGCGGGAAATCCGAGAACAGGAAGCGCGGCACGGCGGCGTGCTCGATGATGTCCTTGGCGCAACCCATGATCACGGTCGGAATGCCGTTGGCCTCGAGATGCCGCGCCACCAGAGCCGTGGTCTGATGGCAGACCGGACAGTTCGGCACCAGCACGGCGACATCGACCTCGTCGGCAAGGCAGCGCGCCAGAATCTCCGGCGCGTCGGTGTCGAGGGTGACGCGATGGCTGCGGTTGGTCGGCGCGCCGAAGAAGCGCGGGGCCACCTCGCCGATGCGCTCCGCAGCGCTTGCCTTCAAAAGCTGCGGCAGCGGAAACCAGGTGCCGTTGTCGGTGGCCGTGGTGTGCTTACGGTCGTAGCCGATATGCGAGATGCGAAGGTCGTGTGGCTTCGCCGTGTCGCCGTCATAGACCTGGTAGAATTTCGCGCCACCATTATACGCCGCGCCCGGCCCCTGGTCGCCCTTGGTGGGATCGTACGGCGCGGCCGTCGTGATGATGGTGACGCGCGACTGCGACAGCGGCTTCTTCAGCGGCTGGAACGGCGCCTCGGTGTAGTGCGCCCAGCGATACGCCGTGGTGTAGCCAATCGCGGCGTAATAGTCCCGCGTGCGCTGCATATAGGGCACGGGGGCGTCATAGTCGGGCGCAAAGCCGAATTCGTCGTCGCGCGAAGCGGACATGGGCGCGTCTCCTGGTTCTTGTTGGCGACAGACTAGAGATAGTCGGGGGTGAGCTCAACGGGGGGCTGGGCAATGCAGGTCAGAATTGCAGCGCTGATACAGCGAGTCCCGCTTTTTCCCCTCTCCCCTTGCGGGAGAGGGTGGCTCGCCGCGAAGCGGCGAGACGGGTGAGGGGTATCTCTCCGCGTGCTCGACTGCATAAGATGCGCGCGCGGACAGAAACCCCTCATCCGGCGCTTCGCGCCACCTTCTCCCGCAAGGGGAGAAGGGAAGAAAGCAGCTCGCGAGCTACCGAAACACATGCAGCGCCACATGCTGCAGCAGCATGATTGCCTTGGCGTCGATGATGCGGCCGTCCGCGATCATCGCCAGCGCCTCGTCGATGTCCAGCTCCAGCACCTCGATGTCCTCGCCTTCATGTTCGAGGCCGCCGCCGTCGCTGACCCGCATCTCCGGCTCGTATTCGGCGACGAAGAAATGCAGCTTCTCGGTGATGGCGCCGGGGCTCATGAACGCTTCGAACACCTTGTGGACGTGGTGCAGGCGATAGCCGGTTTCTTCCTCCGCTTCGGCGCGGATGCGCATTTCGGGCGAGGCATCGTCCAGCACGCCGGCGGCCGCCTCGATCAGCAAATCGTCGTAGCCGCGAATGAACGCCGGCAAGCGGAATTGCTTCACCAGGATCACCGTACGGCGTGCCAGATTATACGGCAGCACGGCGGCGGCGTTATCGCGCTCATAGGTCTCGCGGTGCTGGGTCTGCCATTCGCCATTGGCGCGCCGGTACTCGAACGTGGTGTTCTTCAGCGTGGTCCAGCCGTCCGAGAGCACGCGGACGTCCTTGATGCGGACGCGGTCGGAAATCGTCATGGCTCGATCTCAATTGCTGGGCGTTGTGGTGCGGCCGTCGAGCCACTTCTGGAACATCACCGAGGTCGATTCCTCGAAGCCCAGCGACTGGTAGAACGCATTGGCCTGCTCATTGCCGCGCCGGACCAGCAGCTGGAGCTTCAGAATTCCAGCTTGGCGCAGCCAGTCCTCGGCCGCCGCCATGATGACGCGTCCGTAGCCACGCTTCTGGCTGTCCGGATCGACGGCGACGTAATAGACCCAGCCGCGATGGCCGTCATGGCCGACCATCACGGTGGCGACGATGGCGCCGCCGTCGCGGCCGAGCAGGATCGTGGAATTGTCGCGCCGCCGCGCCAGCGCGATGTCGGCCTGCGGATCGTTCCACGGCCGGGTCAGGCCGCAGCGCTGCCACAGCGCGACCACGGGCTCGACATCGGCCTCGGTGATCGCCTCGATCCTGAGCGCACTCACAGCACTTTGCCCGGGTTCATAATTCCAAGCGGATCGAGCATCGCCTTGAACTGTCGCATCAGCTCGATTGCGGTCTTGTCCTTCACCTCGGGCAGTTCGTCGCGCTTGAGCACGCCGATGCCGTGCTCCGCCGAGATCGAGCCGCCCATGCGCAGCACGATGGCGAACACGACCGCGTTCATCTCGTGCCAGCGCGCCAGATAGTCCGCGGTGTTGGCGCCGATCGGCTGGCTGACATTGTAGTGCAGATTGCCGTCGCCGAGATGGCCGAACGGCACCGGCCGCGCGCCGGGGATCAGCTTCACCACGGCTTCATTGGCCTCGGCGATGAAGGCGGGCACGGTGGCCACCGGTACGGAAATATCGTGCTTGATCGAGCCGCCCTCCGGCTTCTGCGCCGACGACATCTCGTCGCGCAGCTTCCAGAAGCCGGCGCGCTGGGTCAGATTGGCCGCGATCACCGCGTCGTCGACGATCTCGTCCTCCATGGCGCGGCCGAGGATGGTTTCCAGTGGCGTGCGGGCGTCGTCGCCGGGCGAGGACAATTCAATCAGCACGTACCAGGCATGCTTTTGCGCGAGCGGATCGCGCACGTCGATGCCGTGGCGAATCGAGAAATCGACCGCCATCTCCGACAGCAGCTCAAAGCTCGTCAGCGCATTGGCGGCCTCGCTTTGCGCGATCGTCAGCAGTTTCAGCGCGGCGTCCGGCGACTTCAGCCCGACGAAGGCGGTCTCGATCGACCGCGGCTTCGGAAACAGTTTTAGCGTCGCCGCGGTGATGATACCGAGCGTGCCTTCGGCGCCGATGAAGAGGTTGTGCAGATTGTAGCCGGTATTGTCCTTCTTCAGCTTGGAGAGCACGTTGAGCACGCGCCCGTCGGCCAGCACCACCTCGAGCCCAAGCGCCATCTCGCGCGCGACGCCATAGGCGAGCGCGGCCGTGCCGCCGGCGTTGGTCGAGAGATTGCCGCCGATGGTGCAGCTCCCTTCCGCGCCGAGCGAGAGCGGAAACAGCCGGTCGACGTCCGCGGCCTTCTGCTGCGCGATCTGCAGCACGACGCCGGCCTCACAGGTCATGGTGTTCGACGCGGTGTCGACCTCGCGGATCTTGTCCAACCGGCGCAGCGACACCACCACCTCGCCATTGTGCGGGGTCTGGCCGCCGACGAGCCCGGTATTGCCGCCCTGCGGCACCAGCGCGATTTTGTGCTCTGAAGCGAGCTTGCAGATCGCGGCGACTTCGGTGGTCGAGCCGGGGCGCAGCACCAGCGGCGAGCGGCCGTGGAACAGATTGCGCTCCTCGGTGACATAGGCCTCGATGTCGGCCGCATCGGTGATGGCGTGCCTCTCGCCGACGATCTTGCGGAATTGTTCGATCAGCTCGGACGCAAGCGGTGGGGCGGCGGAATGATTGACGTTCATTGTCTTGTCTCTTGCTTCGCTCTTACCTCGCGACAGCCGCCCGGCGCAGCCGGTCGTTGATCGCTTCGCCCAGATCTTGTTCGGGGATCGCCATCACCGCGATCGCCCGCGGCCCCCTCGCATCGAGGGCGCGAAGATAGCCGAACAGATTGGCGGCGGCTTCATCGAGATCGCCGCTGGGCGACAAATTCATGACCGCGGTGGCGGCCTCCAGGCCGGGCAGGCGCGCGGAGCCGAACGCCAGCAGCGCTTCGCCCGGCGCGACGTCCTGCGCATTGAGCCGCACATTGGCGCGCGGCGCGTAATGCGAGGCCAGCATGCCCGGCGCCAGCGGCTGGCTGTCGTCGCTGTCGGCCTCCGCGGGCAGTCGCGCCAGCGGCGCACCGAGCACGGCCTCGATCCGCTCGCGTGACAGCCCGCCGGGCCGCAGCAGCATCGGCGCCGCAAAGCAGCCGACGATGGTCGATTCGACGCCGACCGTAACCGGCCCGCCGTCGACGATCAGGTCGATCCGCCCCGCAAGGTCGCCCTCGACATGGGCGGCTAGCGTCGGCGAGACGTGGCCGGAGAGGTTGGCGGATGGCGCCACCACCGCCCCGCCAAAGGCGCGCAGGATCGCCTGCGCCACCGGATGGGCCGGAATGCGGATCGCGACCGTGTCCAAGCCCGCGGTGGCAAGCTCGGCCACCGGGCAGTTCTCCGTCTTCGGCACCACCAGCGTCAGCGGCCCCGGCCAGAACGCCTCCGCGAGACGCAAGGCGCAGGCGTCGAATCGCCCGATCCTGCGCGCGGCCGCGAGGTCGGCGACATGCGCGATCAGCGGATTGAAGGCCGGCCGCCCCTTGGCGGCGTAAAGATGGGCGATCGCGCCGGCATTTCCGGCGTCCGCCCCGAGCCCGTAGACCGTCTCGGTCGGGAACGCGACCAGCCCGCCGGCGGCCAATGTCCGGGCGGCAGCTTCCGCGCCGGCCTCGCCGGCCGGTAAAATCAGCGTTTCAAGACCCGTTTTCACAGGGATAAGATTCCTCAGCTCGGCCGCTTGCGGTGCGCCAAACCCGACGCTATAAGCCGGCCTCTTGTCGGAGTGTGGCTCAGCCCGGTAGAGCACTGCGTTCGGGACGCAGGGGTCGCAGGTTCGAATCCTGCCACTCCGACCATTCTTCCAAAAGTCGACGTTTTTCTTGAGGCTCGGCGGACCGGTCGCCGGGGCCTCGGAAGCGCCTTATTGCAACGATTTAGGGCGCGGGTCCACGGCCGATTTGGCCGGGCAGAGGCGTGTGCCGCAGCGGCATGGCTTTCTTTTCGCCGGCATCCCTGATCCGGCGTTGCACGGTAGGTCAGAGAATTACCGTCTCGCCGCGAGCGAGCCAATCAAAAGCACCGCCAGGCGCGGCTCCCACGCGGCCCTCCTCTGACCCTTCCGCAATTGCCTCGAAACCGCCGGAGCTCATTAAGCGCTCGCGCTCGGGACGATCGGTTGCCATCCGGTCAGGCCGCCGGTTAGATGAACCTGCACGCGATCGCAGCTTTCAAGCAGCGCAATCGGCCAATAACAAAAAACAGGGCAGGAAATCATGAACAAGAAAATCGTCGCGATCGTTGCAGCTTTTGGTTTCGCTGCTTGCGGATCGGCATGGGCCGCGTGGCCGGAAGACAAGCCAATCGAAGTCGTCGTCGGCTTTGCGCCCGGCGGCGGTACCGATGTCATGGCTCGCAAACTTCTTCCCTTTGTTGAGCGCGCGCTGGGCGGCAAGGCGAAGTTTGTCGTCCTGAACAAGCCTGGCGCTGGTGGAGAGATCGCGTTTGCTGCGATCGCGCGCGCGGCGCCCGACGCCTATTCGATCGGCGTCGTTAATGTGCCGGGCTATAACTTTCTGCCGATGACGCGCAAAACCCAATACACGACAGATGAAATCCGGCTGGTCGCACGGATCGTTGAAGATCCAAACGTCATGGTGGTTCCCGCGGACAGCAGATTCAAGAATCTGCCGGATGTCATTGCCGCACTTCGCAGCAAGCCGGGCTCGGTGACGTTTGGTCACAACGGTGCCGGCACGAACGGTCATTTGGCCATTCGCATGCTGGCAGCAGCCGCGAAGGTCGAGCCCAACGAAATCTCCTATAGAGGAACGGCCGCGCAGCGGACCGATCTGTTGGGTGGGCACCTGGAAGTCGGGATGGTCACCCTCAGTGAGATTCCCGAATTGCATGGCACCAACAAGGGACCACTTCGCGTCATCGCGATCCTGTCGAAGAAGCGCTTTCCATCGCTGCCCGAAGTTCCGACGGCGGAGGAAGTGGGCTTTCCGGTCACCACGACGGCAGAACGCGGCTTCGCGGTCCCGAAGGGCGTTCCGGACGACATCGTCAAGAAGCTGGAAGCGGGGATTGCCGAAGGCCTGCGCAATCCCGAGTACCTGACGAATTCGCCCGGCGACGAGCCGGTGATCGCCTTCCTGACTGGCGCTGAGTGGCAGAAACGCCTCGACGGCATGTCTGAGGCGTTGCGTCCTTATGCTGAAGACATGCGCGCGAACGAGCAGAAGTAATCAACCCTGCTGTCGCCGGCGGTTGTCGCGGGCCTACCGCCTCGCCACCAGCACGCCGATCATGAACGCAATCATCAGCGCGGGCAGCGGCGCCTCGCGAACCATGCCGCGAACGACATGTGTCCAATTTTGCTCCGGGACGAGGTTCGGAGACCTGATCTCCGGCGTTGGCGTGATGCCCCATTCGGAGGCGAGTTCGGCAATCTCGCTTGAGGCGAGCCGCACGCCGTCGCGGACGCGGAAGATGGCGGCGTCCGCGCGCTCGCGCGGCGCCAGCAACATCATCGTCGTGACGGCCGTACGCAGGGTCATCTCGCCGTAGCCTTGCAGCCTGACCGATTCCTCGGGGTCGGACGTCATCGGAAATCCCTCACAGCGCGAAATGCTCTACAGCGCGAAATGGCGCGCGATGGTGAAGGCCATCGTCGCGCACAGGACCAGCGTGGATACCGCGCCGGCCACGCCGCGCGCGAGATCGGCCCGCGTCAGGTGCCTGGTCATGATTTTGCTCCATGCTCGGCATGGCAATGGCGGGGAGGCGGCGTTGGTTCCTTGCCCGACGGGCGAACGCCGGCTATTTCCGCAGCAGCTCGCTCAGCGCCGCCGTCGCCTCGGCGCAGCGGATGTCGTCGATCTCGCGCGACAGGCTGAGGGCGCTCGATCTGAGCTCTTCGACTTTCCAGCTCTCCGGGTGCTGGGTCTCGAGTTGACCGAGCCGCTTGTTCAGATCGTCCAATCTGGTTTGCAATTGTTCGACGCTGGCGGCCCCATTCACCACCCAGACTCGTTGCGCACGCATCGTAGTTCCCCTGCTCGTCTCACGGGGTTGTGAGAGGGGTTCGTGGCCGCAATGGGAGTTTCTTTTGTCCGGCTTCAGACGGACGGGAACCGTTGCAGATCGGCAACGGGAGTTCCCTCGCGTTAGCGTGCGTCTGGAGCTCGGCCGTCACCGCATCAGGCCGCGCGCGGCCACTCGGTCGATTGCTTTTCAAGCCGGCTTTCGAGAATCGCGATGCTCACCCGGATATTGTCGCGCCGGGCCCTCAGGTTCTGCGCGAGCATGGGGTAGGCCACGTTCTGGGGATCGGAGATTCCGGCCTTCCGCTCTTCCTCCAGAATGTCGGCGTCGATCATTCGCATGCGCCAGCGCAGATCGGAGATCAATGCGTGGAGTTGGGTTGGCATGGTCGCTTCGAAACGGGACGTCGGGTGCATGATCGCCTCACGATGAGACAGACCCACTGCGGGTCTGAGGGATTTGACTCCCTCGCAGCAAGCGGAATGCCAGTGCACCGGCTGAGCGAGTTCCTCGCGCGATTGCTACGACGTTGCGCCGGAACGATTGCCACTCTTTCCCGTTGCTGCAGGGCCTCGATAACGAGGCGATCGAGGGACCCATGCCGCTCATCCGCTATTTCGTATTCACCGGCGGCGCTCTGCTCGCCCTCCTGTACCTTGCTGATTACTACCTGGCCGGCCCCATGAGCGCCGCCGCCGAAACCGGGCCGGACCTCTCGATCGCCCGAATTCATTCTGCACAGACCTGGCCGGAGAAGATCGTCTTCGACACCAACGTCCGACAGATTCCGTTGACCAAAACCGTGGTGTCAACGTCAGATGCGGCGGCGCCAGTCGCGCCGGACGGTACGCGCCAGGCATTTGCCATGGCGGCGCAGCCCGCCGCAGAGCCCAGGCAGGCCAAGGCGGCCGCTCCGAACAAGCGCGTCGCGGAGCGGCATCGTCGCCGCCAGCCGTCGCGCATGGCGGCGCGCAGTCAGTTCTTCAACGAGCCCGTCGCCGCAGAATGGTGAGTGCCGCTCTGCGACGGTGTTTTCGCGCGACGTGATGCGGTCGATCGCCATTCATCCTCGGCGCTCCCCACGTGACGGTCGAACTGCCTCTCGGTTGGGCACCGTGCCGGACAGCGAGGCTGTGCGCGCGACGCATCGCGCGATAGTCTCTGCCGCGACCTGACCCAGGAAGCGGACGAGGGAAAGATTCGTGGCGAGATTTGTGACGATCGCGGCCGGCCAGCTTGGCCCTGTGGCGCGGACAGAGACCAGAACCGCGGTCGTGGCGCGCCTGATGGCCTTGATGCGCCAGGCGCACGCCAACGGCTGCGACCTGATCGTCTATCCCGAGCTCGCGCTGACCACGTTCTTTCCGCGCTGGTATTTCGAGGATCAAGCCGAGATCGACAGCTTCTTCGAGCGCGAGATGCCGGGGCCGGAGACGAGAGGCCTGTTCGATCTCGCGCGCGAGATCGGCATCGGATTTTATCTTGGCTATGCCGAGCTGACGGTCGAGGCCGGAATGGTCAGGCGCTACAACACCTCCATCCTGGTCGAGAAGAGCGGCGCCATCGTCGCCAGATATCGCAAGGTCCATCTGCCCGGGCATGCCGAGCACGAGCCCTGGCGCGAATTCCAGCATCTGGAAAAGCGCTATTTCGATCCGGGCAGCAGTTTCGGCGTGACCGAGGCCTTTGGCGGCGTGATGGGGATGGCGATCTGCAACGATCGCCGCTGGAGCGAGACCTATCGGGTGATGGGGCTGCAGGGCGTCGAGATGGTGATGATCGGCTACAACACGCCGGTGCACAATCCGCCCGCGCCCGAGCATGACGATCTCTCGCTGTTCCACAATCATCTGGTGATGCAGGCCGGCGCCTATCAGAACGGCACCTTCGTGGTCGGCGTCGCCAAGGCGGGTGTCGAGGAGGGCGTCGACCACATCGGCGGAAGCTGCGTGATCGCGCCCTCGGGCGAGATCATGGCGCGATGCACGACCAAGGGCGACGAGATCGCGCTCGCCCGCTGCGATCTCGATCTCTGCAACTCCTACAAGCGCACCACCTTCAATTTCGACGTTCACCGTCAGCCGCAGGCCTACGGCATGATTGTCGAACGGAAGGGCGTGACCCTGATGGCGGACGGAACGCCGGTGCGAACGACAGGGTGAGCTCCTGTAGCCCGGGTGAGCGAAGCGATACCCGGGACCGCTGCGAGAGTCCCGGATGTCGCTTCGCTCATCCGGGCTACAAGACCTTGCCGTCGGGCAAAACAGCCGGCGGGTGTCAATCCGTCGTCGCAAAAATATTCCACTTTACCGAAATTCGGTTTTGGCGTATGTGTCGGTCATCCCGGCTCATCCTTGAGGGGCGATCTCGTTGTCGTCTTGATCGCGAGCCGGGCTTGCGGTGGACGCGGCAGCGTCGGCATGAGAGGTGCGGGCAGGGCGGGTAGTCCCTGTGAGCCCGT